>JAAYQV010000198.1 GCA_012519065.1 Phytoplasma sp. | reverse complement strand
GGCTATCAACAGTACTTTGATCAAGATATAAACCACCGTTCACATCATACATTTCATCTTCACTCATCAATTCCCATGAGTTATCAAAAGTCATTGTATATGTCAATTCATTTCACCTCATATTCTATCACAGATTTTCCTTATCATAAATCATTTTCTCATATAGATGTTTCATAATAGTCATTACTTGTTAGTGATCAGCTAACTTATATGATAATTGTAATTTTAATCCATATGTTTTGCTTACGGTTGCAAGACAGGCGACACCGCAATCCTTTTGATCGTGCTGCTTAATGCAAATATATTTTTTATACATATTTCCCCCTTGTTTCGATTTATTTTTTTATGATAATGACAATTAACTATTTTCACTAGAAATCACTTCATTGTTAATTGCATTTCAATCGTTTTAAGTAAATTGAAACTTCTAATATGATCTTCCTTTTTTGCAATAAATCGATCTTTTTTTATTGCATCTAAATTTACTTCATACCATTCTATCAGCTCTTTAATCACAATAAGTAATTCATTTTTATTTTGATTTTCACTTAGTTCTATCAACTTAACTGCATTATTCTTTGTGAAATTATCAGTTGCATATTCTAATACAGAATCAGATATTGGTTTTTTATATAATAACAAATAGTTTGTTTGTTCTTTAATCATTATTTTTCTCCTAACATTTATGTTTAAATCTATTCTTCAACAACAATAGGTAAATCATAATTTGCTTGTTTTAAGGCAGTTGATGTTAATGGTGATACTCCCAGAGACAAAACTACTGAAAACAACAAAATAAATGTAAGTATATTTCTAATTTTTTTCATAACCTTCCTCCTTTGCTACATGATATAATGAACATAACAAAATATAGCGTGCATATTTGTCACGTTTTTATGAAAAAGGGGGATCTTATGGACATTATTAAAATATTGCTGAATCAATTGATATCTTACGAATTAGTAAAGGCTTGACTGTTAATGAGTTATGCCTTGATATTTGTGATGAAAGTTCCTATAGAAGATATAAAACTGGTAAAAGAGACATTCCAATTACTAGAATCAAACTATTCTGCGACAGATTGGGTATAGGCTTTGATGAGTTTTTATACAATGTAACTGCGAAAAATTCCTACCAATATAAATTGATTTACAAATTGTTTTATGCTCTTCAAAATAAAAACTATACTGAAATTAAAAAGTTAATGCTTCAAATTGATGAAAACGAGATTGCTCTTGATAATAATAAAATACTTTTCCAGTACATTTTGTCTACATATAAGTATGAAACAAATACCATCACAAACTCTGAATATTCTTCATTATTAGCCAATCTATCACCTTCTCACGAGGGTTTTTACACTTTCAATGACATCATCATTTTGGATAAACTAGCTTGGCTTGAAATGAATAATAAGGTTTCAAATGCCCTAGATAAACTAAATCTCATCCTGTTAGATACAAAAAAACTGTATGCAATCAATAACCATCATGCTGTGATAGCCACCATTTATGCTAATGTCGCAAATTTATTAACCAAAAAAGATGATTTTAAAGCTGCATTAATCATTTGTGAGCAAGGTATCAATTATAGTAAAAAATATAATGTGACTAAAAATATCCATCATCTTTATTATTTAAAGGCTTATTTATTTTTCCAAGAAGGCCATAAAGATGCAGCAATGCTAAATCTTTCAATCGTTATATCTTTGGTTTTTGCAATGCAGGACAAAAAGGAATTTAAGTATTTCATAGACTTAATATCAAATGAATTCCAAATGACAAAATCTATGATCTACCAGATGCATCAAGTATCTTTAGAAAAGTACTTATAAATTTAAAAAGAAATAATCCCCTTATATCATCTATGATTGACATCAAAAAAGGGTAAGAAGGGTACTTCGCCAAAGAGTTAGGACTACATAAAAAAGGCACTTCTATTAGCTTCATTGTAAATGAAATTAATGGAGGTGCTTTTTAGTGTCTAGAAAAAAGAATACATTTTATACAGAAGATATCAAACTTAAAGCAATAGAAATGAAAGCCGAAGGTATCCCAGTAAAAGTTATAAAAGAAAAATTGGGTATTAAATCAGATTCACAAATATATACTTGGTGGTATTGTCGTGATGGAGAACTCAATCGTCTGAAACAACCAATTGGTAAACAATATAGTTTCGATCACGGACCTAAATTAACAATTGATATAAGTTTCACAACTCGAGGCACAAAATAAAATATTAAAAAAGTATATAAGTATGAAGGGGGGATTGATCAAAAAATAGTTATTGATGTAGTTAATCATTTTAAAGATAAAATGACTACAAAAACGATTTCAGATAAATTAGAAGTAAGTAAGTCAACATATTATCGTTGGTAAACACTCAATCAGATAATGTTTTATGTGATTTAGAAGTAGCAATAATTAAACTTTGTAAAAAAACAAAGCTCAGATATGGTTATAGGAAAATTCACCAATTAATTAACAGAAATTTTAGCGTATTAAAGAATACAATTCAGAAATATATGCAAAAACATAACTTACTGTGCCGAGTTAAAGTTAAAAAGTATCGTAAAACTGGTGAACCAATAGTTACTGCAGATAATATAATTAAAAGAGATTTTACCGCAACAAAACCTTTTGAAAAATTAGTAACAGATATTACGTATTTACCGTTGGTTCAAAAATGCAATATCTATCAATCATTATCGATTTATATAATGGCGAGATAGTCGCTTATACAATATCAGACAAACAAAACTTAGCTCTGGTGTTTGATACGTTGAATCAATTACCTGAACTAACTGATGATTGTATATTACATAGTGATCAAGGTTCGGTATATACTTCAGGTGAATATCAATACAAGGCAAATGAAAAAGGCATCATCATGGGTATGTCCCGAAAGGGAAATCCTGCTGACAATGCCTTGATTGAACGTTTTCATGGTAATTTGAAGCATGAAACATTTTTTTTAGAACCCCATCTACAAAGTTCTAGTGAAATTGTATCACAAACTGTGATAAAATATATAAAATTTTATAATGAAACTAGAATACAAGTTAAACTTAATTACTTATCACCTGTTGATTATAGGTTGATTAATGATCATGTTTAAATTCTTTTTATTCATTCCCATTAGTTTGGGTCAGTTTTAAACCATAATTTTAGCTTTAAATCATTATTTTGATATCTTACACAAAATACGAATGGATTTGTTAGGCTGTAAGGTATCTATTTTAAAGAAAGCAATACGATGTTTTCAACGTGAGCAGTAAATGAGAACATATCTACTGGTTGTATATCTGTTATTTTATATTCGTCTATTAATGATTTTAAATCTCTGATTTGTGTATATGGATCACATGATATATACACAATTCTTTTTGGTCTTCTTTTTTTTACTGTTTCTAAAAAGCTAAGACTTGATCCATCTCTGGTTGGATCCATAATCAAACAATCAATGTCTTCTATTTGTTCTAATCTTTTTTCAACATCATCACAAATAAAAGTTACATTTTGAATGTTATTAAGTGTTTTATTATAATTAGCATCTTCTACAGCTTTTTTATTAACTTCAATTCCAACAACTGATTTTGCCTTTTTAGCTGCTAGTAAGCTAATTGTTCCTATACCGCTATAGCAGTCAACAACAGTGTCTTTATGACTTAAATTAGCTTTGTTTAACGCATATTGATAAAGATGAATCATTTGGTATGGGTTGACTTGATAAAACGATTGATAATGGATTCTAAATTTAATGTCTTCAATTTGATCAGTAATATATCCGTTGCCATATAATATTCTATCTTTATTACCTAAGACAACAGGTGTCTCTCTGTCTTGTATGTTTTGAATGATGGTTTCTACATTTTTATTTTTTGCTAAAATATCTTTAACAATGATTTTATGGTTTGGTAATAATGTAGATTGAGTCACTAAAACAACCATGAATTTTTTTGTGCTTAGTGACTTTCTAACCAAGACGTGTTTAATTAAACCACGTGGTTCTTGTTTGCTATAGGCTCTAATTTTATGGGTAATTAATACTTTTTCTATACTTTGTAGTAAATCATTAATCTCTTTATCATGGATATGATGAAATATTTTAGGTTTAATTTGCTTACTACCTTCAACAAATAGTCCTAATCTTAATTGAAATGTATTGTTTTGTTTGATGTTGGTTGCTGCCAAAATAACTTTGTGTCTATAATTTTTTGGTACTGGGTTTTCTAAGATTGGATTGACCTTAACCTTAAATGGCGCAAACATCTTTTCTAAATTAGTTTGTTTTAATTTGAGTTGTTCATGATAATCCATTTTTTCAAATGATGATGATCTATACATATCATAACTAGAGTTATCAAAATATTCTTTTTTATTCATATAATTTTTTATTCTTCATTTCTTCTTTTATTTTTTCAAAACTTAAAATTTTAGTTGAGACTATTTTATCTTTTAGTTTTAAGTCGCTTTTTAAAATTTCATTTGCTACTAAACTGGCAATCATTTTTGCCCCTAAATCACAAAAATGCGTGTTGTCTATGACACCTTCTGGATAATTTGGATGAACATTTTTATCTATCTGTAAAAATAAACCTTTAGACATTTCATAACCTAAGTATTCATAAAGTGCTTGAGTCTCTTTAAAAAGATCTAGGACGATGACATTTTCTTTTTCTCCTAATTGCTTAGCTGCCTTTGGATAGTCTTCTACTGCAAATGGATCCATTGTTTTTTTGTCTTCTAAAAACTTTCTTCTAGATACTGATGTTAACAAAACAGGAATGACTTCTTTTTTTCTTGCTTCGTTGATAAAGATTTTTAAGTTTTCTTGATATTCAGAAAAAGGCTCTGTGAATCTATTGTCATCTTCCTTTTTCCCATCATTATGTCCAAATTGAATGAATAAATAATCCCCTTTATTAAACATAGGAATGATTTCATCCAACCTTTTTTCATTTAAAAATGATTTAGTGGAGCGTCCGTTTTGGGCCTTATTAATAATTTGAATTTGGTCATTAAAATAATAACCAATTTTTTCTCCCCAACCAGTTTCTGGTCTTTTTTCTTCTAGTTTAATAGATGCTGTTGAATCTCCTACAATAAATAATTTCATATCTTTCCCTCACACGATTCCTAATATAATTAATGCTGCTGTATTGATCGCAAGATTTGCGGCAAAATGTAGTATATATGTTGGTATAATACTCTTTTTCTTATGTGCAATATAACCAAATAAAACCCCTACGATAAATAACCCTATAATAGCAAGTACAATTACTAGCGGACTTGACCATCCGGCAATAATTGCTACATGATATAAAGCAAATAAAGTGGCGGTTATTAAAATAACGGTTTGACTTTTAAAATATCTTTGAAAATATT
>JAAYQV010000197.1 GCA_012519065.1 Phytoplasma sp. | reverse complement strand
TTAAGAAAAAAATATCGCTTAGGCGAAGCGGTTAATTTTAAAATTAGCTACCAAAGCCCTATTGGCTATGAAGGTAGTTTAATTGCCAATAAAGAAGTCGTTAGATATGATGATGCAGAAATGATTTTAGAATATTTAAGAAATCATAACAATAAAATGCCTTACACAGCAGATACTAACTCAGAAGTTATTCAAGAAGTTTTTAACCTAAGTAGAAAGGCATTTAAAAGAGCCTTAGGTTACTTATATAAAGAAAGACTCATTGAGTTTATAGACGATGAAACAATATTAAAAGAAGATTAAAAATTAGGTGAGAAAATGAGTAAAAATGATAAGAAAAAACTAGTAGAATCTATTACATCCAGAGAAGAAGATTTTGCACAATGGTATACGGATTTATGCCAAAAAGCAGAACTAATGGAATACTCTGATGTTAAAGGATTTATTATTTATAGACCATATGGATATGCACTATGGGAAAACATGCAAGATTATTTGAATAAGAGATTTAAAGAAACCAATCATCACAACGTTTACTTCCCAATGGTTATCACAGAATCATTATTCCAAAAAGAAAAAGATCATATCGAAGGATTTGCGCCAGAAACAGCAATGATCACCACCACAGGAAACGAAGATTTAGCAGAAAGATTAATCATCAGACCAACCTCTGAGGTTTTATTCTCACAACATTACGCTAAAATTATTTCTTCTCATAGAGATTTACCTAAACTTTATAACCAATGGTGTAGTGTAGTTAGATGGGAAAAAACAACCAGACCATTTTTAAGAGGTAAGGAATTTTTATGGCAAGAAGGCCATACCGTTCATGCAAGTGAAGAAGAAGCTAGAAAAGAAACCATGCAAATGCTTCATATATATGAAGACCTAGGAAAAGATTTACTAGCAATTCCATTTGTAACAGGAATTAAAACCGAAAAAGAAAAATTTGCAGGAGCAGTAGAAACCTACTCAATTGAAGCACTCATGCATGATGGGAAAGCATTACAATCTGGAACATCTCATTATCTAGGCACAGGCTTTGCCCAAGCATTTGGCATCGAATTCCAAGATAAAGATAATCAATTAAAACCAGTTCACCAAACATCATGGGGGGTATCTACTAGATTAATTGGGGCAGTAATTATGGTTCACGGTGATGATGAAGGATTGGTATTACCTCCATATTTGGCACCAGAACAAATTGTAATCGTTCCAATCCAATCCCACAGAGAAGAAGTTAAAAAGGCCTCACAAGACCTTTATAACGAACTTAAAACACAATATAGAGTGTCACTAGATGATTCGGATAAATCACCAGGATGGAAATTCAGTGAATCTGAAATGAAAGGTATTCCAGTAAGAATTGAAATTGGACCAAGAGACCTAGAAAAAGGTGAAGTTACTTTATTCACTCGATACAATCGTGAAAAAACAAATATTAAATTAAGTGATGTGAAAAACAATATGGACCAAGTATTAAAAGACATCCATGAAGCAATGTATCAAAATGCCCTGAAGCATTTAGAGAAAAACACACATATCGCTCACACTTATGAAGAATTTAAAGAATTAATTGAAAAAGGTGGCTATGTAAAAATGAGTATTTCAGGACAAGAAGCTGAACTTCTTATCAAAGAAGAAACAGGCGCTACGGCAAGAGTTATTGTTGATGAACCGTTGGTAACAGAACTTTGTCCAATTACAAAACAAAAAGCCAAACAAACAATTATGTTTGCTAGAGCTTACTAAATAATATAAAGGATCTTAGATCCTTTTTTTTATTTTAAAGTAAAAAAAACGATCACCTTCTATTATTGAAGCAAAGGAGGTGAGCCCGACTTAACGGGCAAAAAAAATGAAAACTATTATGTTATTATTATCACTTTTATTACCAATCTTAACTCACTCAAGTGTAAAGGTAGATGAAATTGTCAAACTCATTAATGAAAACATCGAAGTCTTAAAAAATGAGTATCAAAACTACTATCAGGAAACTTGGGAAATGACAAAAGTCGAATCCGCAACCAAACTATATGATCAAAATGATCAGTACCTAGGATACTTTTTTTCCTTTGATGTAGGTTATCTATCGGTAACTAAAGATTTTAGACTCATAGAAATTAATACAGTTGATCAAAGTCCACTCATATTCCCTAAGGAAAAAACCTATATGATTTCAAATGGCTATTACTATAAAAAAGGAAATCAATATAGACCAAATAGTAGTTTAACAACCGATCAACACATATTACCAGGTGAAGCTTTAATAAATTCCAAGATTTTCACACCACTAAATGATAAAATAAATACAACCAATTTTGAAGTTACACAATCTGTAGCAAAAGATTTAAAGACAAGTAATCAAAAAACGGGGAAATATGAAGTATATACCCACTATCAATCTACGACAGATTG
>JAAYQV010000196.1 GCA_012519065.1 Phytoplasma sp. | reverse complement strand
TCCTGCTGGTGCTAGTATCGAGTCTACTGACTTTTATGAACTAGTAGAAATGGCGTTAAGTCAACCAGCCATACCTAAAGGAAATTATGAAGATGGGTTCCATTACATTTCTTTAAAAAATGAAGCGGCTAATGGTTATGCACCAGTTTACTGGGATTCAGTTTTAGAAGAACTCGTAACAGTTGTTAATGAGGGGGAAGAGTTTAAAACATTTTCTTTTGGTAACTTTGTTGTAGTTAATGGTACGATAGTTCTAGCTTACTTTAATGAAGCATATACTGGTTATTTAGTTGATTTTGATGAAACTGGAAAAGCAAGAAAACATACTATTGGAGAAAATTCTTATCCAATTTTAAAAGTAGATAGAAAAACCGTTACAACCACTAAAGAAATAAATACTGAAGTTAGTACGATTAATAAAGAAACTGGTGAAATTGAAATCACCACTGTGACTACCATAGAAACAACCACTGTTGAAACTATTACACCTTTAGATAGAAGTTCACTTAAAAAATTAACTAAAAATCAACTAGGTCTTAGTTATTTAATGAAAAAACCTAACGGACCAGGACAATATGAATACTTTGAAGCATCAAGTGCCGCTGCTAAGTATTTAGTTTTAAATCAAAACTTTGACATCGAATTAAGTGATGATGGAAAACCGATAGATAGTATTGCTGGTGTGACAATCACAGCCACAGATTTTAAGAAAATTGCAAGTTTAATTCCATTAAACTCATAAATTCATCCATTAAAAAAGCTTTAACCAAATAGTTAAAGCTTTTTTTTATTGTTATTTTTAATAAAGCCAAGTATATGACTTTGTATTAATAACTACCTCTGGTAATGCAAGTTCTTCTAGATTACTAAAAATCACATACGAATATGATTCATAATTAACTTGCTGACTTAAAACATTTAATTCTACTTCTAAATTTGTCTCTTCAAACCAAATCATACTTTGCTCTTTACCTTGAATATAATACACATTTAAATGACTCTTTGTTTCATAGTTAATTAAAGTTAATCTCTTAAGTTGATTTGACCTATAGTAAATATTAGATGATTTTTTATAAAGGTACGGTTTATATACCGATGTGCTTTCTTTCTTATTAACTGTTTTTTCAATCAGTACTTCATATTCATTAAATTCGATGATTTTTTCAATTTCTGATGAAAAACGATAAAAATTACCCATTTTATATGAAAATTCTGCATTTAAGCTCACTTGTCCTAAAAATAAAAAGAGCCCTAATGATAATAAAATTAACAATATTTTTTTACCTAATTTCTTTTTAGCAAATAAAATATAAATAACTGAAAATAAACCCAAAGCACACATTAAAATGATTTCATTAGATGTAAATATCATGCTTCTTCTCCTATGATCATAAGTTTTCTCATTTTTCTATATCTAATCAAATAAATAATTAAATAAAACATACTAAACGTAAAAATAGCAAAATACCCCATCTTTAACTCAAAGAAATGTTGAATCATTGGTACTGCAGAAGAAATGCTTGTTACTATCAATGGATATTTTAAAAGGACAAAAAGTTTTTTTTGCTGAGTAACTCTTGAGTTGATTAAGTACTTTAGTAATATCCCTAAAGCTATAAAAGAGGCCATAATATGAAACCACATTGCAACATAAGCTATAATGTAATCTGTTAAATTAAGTTTAGGAGCAAGCAAAAAAGCAGCGCCATTTTGATTTAAAAAAGGTAGTAAATAAGAACCTAGCATCGCAATTAATAAAAACAGTAAAATCATCCCTGTTTTCTCTAAATGATGTGCCTCTCTTCTAATCACATAATGCTCAACAACTTCCTTTTCAGGAATTCTTAATAAGAAAACCAAATCTTGAAAATACTTTTCTGAAGGCATTAATTGATCATTTTCCCAATATTCAATTAATTTAGGCTTAACTTTAAGTTTTGCTGCTAATTCTTGTTCTGATAGTTTTGCTTTTTTTCTATATTTAAAAACTATACTTCCAAATGTCATAATATCACCAAAAGTATTATAACATTTTTTACTTAAAAACTCATAAATAAAAAAAGCGAATACATCGCTTTTATATTTATGACCAATCTCCATTAAAAATAGAGTTTTTAACAACCACATAATCAACTTTGGTAATAGACTCTAAATCTTTTCCACCAGCGTATGAAATAGATGATTGTAAATCTTGTTGCATTTCAATTAAAGTATCTTTAATGTGCCCCTTATAAGGTACCACAATCTTTTTTCCTTCAACGTTAGTTCTTTCACCTTTTTGAAACTCAGATGCACTACCGTAGTATTCTTTCATCTTCTTACCATCAACCATGATGGTTTTTCCTGGTGATTCTTCATGACCAGCAAATAAAGATCCAATCATACATAAGGTTGCTCCAAATCTAATAGATTTAGCAATATCACCATGATTTCTAATCCCACCATCTGCAATCAATGGTTTTCTAGCTACTTTAGAGCATCTATTTAAAGCTGCAAGTTGCCAACCACCAGTACCAAAACCAGTTTTTAGTTTAGTTATACAAACTTTTCCAGGTCCAATACCAACTTTAGTTGCATCAGCGCCTGCATTTTCTAATTCACGTA
>JAAYQV010000035.1 GCA_012519065.1 Phytoplasma sp. | reverse complement strand
GGTTTTTCTAATATTTCATTTCCTAAGACAACCACAGTGTCTGCGCCAATGACCATTCCATTAGGATATCTAGAAAAAACGTCTAATGCTTTGAATAAAGATAGCTGTTTGACATAGTTTTCAGGATTGTTTTTATTTAAGACTTGTCCCTTTTCATCTTCATTAGGTACAATTACTTCAAATTCTAATCCTGCCTGTTCTAATAATTCTTTTCTTCTCGGTGACTGGCTTGCTAAAATCAACATATGATTTTCCCCCTTTTACTAAAACGTATTATATCATATAATAGTCTTTAAAATAGCTTAAATGTTATAATGTTCTTGAGGTGATTTAATGTGAACTTAACTCTTTCTGTACCACTTAATTTAAATGAAAAATATGTTATATCCGTTAGTGGTGGCGTTGACTCTATGGTTTTACTTGATTATCTTTATCAATTAAATCATCAGTTAATTGTTGTTCACTTTAATCACTTAGCTAGAAAAGAAGCTATTTTAGATAAGGAACTTATAGAAAAATATACTACCCAAAGAAAGATCCCCTTTTATTACTTTGAGTTAAATCTTGGTAAAAGTGATTTTCAAAACCAAGCTCGTTTGTTGCGAAAGAAACATTTAGAACAAGTTGCTTTTGAAAATCAATGTCAAAATATTTTAACAGCTCATCATCTAGATGATCTAGCAGAAACGATTTTAATGAAGATAAATAGAGGTAGTTCTCTTCTGGGTTATAGTGGTATGCAACCTATTTATACTAAACATGGTTACCATTATATAAAGCCTTTATTGTATGTAGATAAAGAAACCTTACTTTCTTATGCTAAAGAAAATAATTTGTCTTTCTTAGATGATTGCAGCAACTTTAAAGATGATTACCTTAGAAATCGTATCAGACATCATGTAATTCCTGTTTTAAAAAATGAGAATGATTTTTTAAAACACATCATAACTTTTCATACACAAATGTTAGATGCTCATCATTTGATTAGAAAAGAAAGTCTTTTATTTCTAACAACTTATCATCATCAAATTAACCTAATAGCCTATAAGAAATTAGATAAAGCGATTCAAACAGATGTTCTTTTATATTTATTTGAACTTAATGATATTTTGCCTAATTTTGAACTTATTTCAAACATTCGCCAAGCCTTGATTCAAAACAAAAAGCCTAACTTATTTTTCGATCTTAAAAATGATTTTGTTTTTATAAAGAATTATCAAGTTGCCTTTATTGAAAAAAGGAAATCGACTAATAAAAATTTAGTCTTACCACAGGTGATTGTCTCTGATAATCTTAAGGTTTTTAAAGAAGATTATGTGGAAATATGTTATAATAAATTAGATTATCCTCTTTCTGTTAGACACAGAAAAGATGGGGATATCCTAAACTTTCCTTTTGGTAGGAAAAAATTAAAGGATTTCCTTATCGATAAGAAGGTGCCTTTACAAAAAAGAGATGATTTATGGTTAGTGGTTGATTCAAATGATCAAATCATTTGGATTCCTAATCTTTATTTAAACCAAGTTTTAGGAACAAAAAATAAAATTTATTTATCTTTATGGGAGGATTCACATGCACAATGATATTCAAAAAGTTTTAGTCTCTGAAAAAGAAATATTAGAAATTTGCCAAAGATTAGGTGACCAAATTTCTAAAGATTATCAAGGAAAGAAACCAATTTTTGTTGGGTTATTAAAAGGATGTGTTCCTTTTATGTCTGATTTAGCAAAACACATTTCCATTCATCTTGAGATGGCTTATATGTCTGTGAGTAGTTATCACGGGGGGATTACTTCTTCTGGTGATGTTAATATCAAGCTTGATTTAGATATGTCTATTAAAAATAGAGATGTCATCATTGTTGAAGATATTGTAGATACTGGTTTAACTTTAACCGCTATTGTTGATTTATTAAAACATAGAAATGCTAAATCAGTTAAAGTAGTTACCTTACTTGATAAACCTGAGGGTAGAAAAGTTCCGTTTGTTGCTGACTATGTTGGCACAGTCATTCCAAAAGAATTTGTAGTAGGATATGGTTTAGATTATGATGAATTATATAGAAACCTACCTTATGTCGGAGTTTTAAAACCCGAAATATATTCCAAATAGAAAAGAGGTATTTTAATGAATAAAAAACCAAAAAAACCAAATGCTAAGAAACCCGATTTTCTCGCGATTATCGTTGTTTTCTTAATTGCTTTAAGTTTATTTTATTTCATCGGTAATCTAAACTCTAGTAAAGTTGAAACCATTCAATATAATGATTTAATTGCACATATTGAAAATGATGAAATCAAATCTCTTTCTTCTACTGTTTTAGGAGGAGATAATGGTTCTTGGATTAGAATTAATGGACAATTAGAAGATGGTACCAATTATAAATATAAAAATTTCACTTTAGTTGTTTCTCAAGGCGAATCAGACTATATTACCATCACGCTTCAATATCCTATTAATAAAGTAGAAAAATCAAGTTTTAATTTCTGGAATTTCTTATTAAGTATTCTTCCTTTAGCAATCTCTGTGTTATTCATCTTCTTTATCTTTAAGAGTATGAGTGGCGCTAATAATAAAGCTATGGACTTTGGTAAACATAGAGCGCGTTTAAATAGAGAAAAAACTGTTACTTTTGCAGACGTTGCTGGAGCAGATGAAGAAAAACAAGAAATGGCTGAATTAATTGATTTCTTAAAAAACCCAAGAAAATATGTTGAACTTGGCGCTAGAATTCCAAAAGGGGTTTTACTCTTTGGTTCTCCTGGTACTGGTAAAACTTTATTAGCAAAAGCTGTTGCCGGTGAAGCAAATGTTCCTTTCTTCTCAATTTCTGGTTCTGATTTTGTTGAGTTATATGTTGGGGTTGGTGCTTCTCGTGTAAGAGACTTATTTAAAGTAGCTAAAGAAAACTCTCCTTGTATCATCTTTATTGATGAGATCGATGCTGTTGGTAGACAACGTGGTGCCGGTTTAGGTGGAGGAAACGATGAACGTGAACAAACGTTAAACCAGTTATTAGTTGAAATGGATGGTTTTTCAGCTAACCTAGGTATCATCATTATTGCTGCTACTAATAGACCTGACGTATTAGACCCTGCTTTATTAAGACCTGGTCGTTTTGACCGTCAAATCACTATCCACTTACCTGATGTGAAAGCTCGTGAAGAAATTTTAGCTGTTCATGCTAGAAACAAACGTTTAGATTCAAAAATTAAATTTAGAGATATTGCTTCAAGAACACCTGGCTTTAGTGGTGCTGATTTAGAAAACTTATTAAACGAAGCCGCCTTATTAGCTGCTCGTGATAATCGTAAGATGATCATTTTATCAGATATCGATGAAGCCATTGATAGAGTTTTAATGGGACCTGCTAAAAAATCAAGAAAATATAATGAAGACGAAAGACGCATGGTCGCTTACCATGAGGCTGGTCATGCTGTGATTGGTATTAAATTAAAAGATGCTAGCGTCGTTCAAAAGATTACCATTATCCCTAGAGGAAATGCTGGTGGTTATAACTTAATGATGCCTGAGAAAGAAACATTCTTCTCAACCAAAAAATCATTACTCGCCACAATTACTGGTTATCTTGGCGGTAGAGTAGCTGAAGAGCTTAAGTTTGATACTGTAACCAATGGAGCTTATAACGACTTCCAAAATGCTACTGCTATTGCTAGAGCGATGGTTACAGAATACGGAATGAGTGATTTAGGACCTATCCAATATGAAAACAATGGTGGCAATGTCTTTTTAGGAAGAGATTATTTAAAAGAGAAAAACTTCTCTGACCAAGTGGCTTCTGAAATTGATAAAGAGGTTAGAAAAATCATTACTGCTTGTTATGATGAAGCAAGACGTATTATTTCTGATAACGAAGACTTATTAAACAATATTTCTAAATATTTATTAGCTGTTGAAACTTTAAACAAAACAGATATTGATGAAATTGTTGAAACAGGTAAATTGTCTTGGTGGGATGAGCAAGAAGATCAAAAAAATAATGTCATCGAAGCTGAAATTTCTGATGTGAAAGAAAACGAAGCGCCTTTAGAAGATCCTTCTTTATCAAAAGAGGAAACTTCTAAAGAAACAAATGATGCTAAGGAAGATGATTCTGCTGATGAGGCTTGATAAATACCTAAAAGTTTCAAGGCTTATCAAACGTAGAACCGTTGCTAAAGAAGCGGCTTCTAAAGATAGAGTTTATGTTGATAACAAACTAGCAAAACCTTCTACTAACATAGATGTTGGCACATTGATTACTTTACATTTAGGATTAAAAATCATTACTGTAAAGGTTACTTCTTTAGTTCCAATTAAGGATGATTTAATGTATGAGCTAGTATCAGAAGTCAAAAAAGAATTATAATATCCCCTTATGGGGATATTTTTTTTGTATTGCTTTTGTTATGTTTTAAATTATGTTATAATACACTTGTTTTTGAAGGAGGATTAACATGTATCCAGAAGATTTTAATGAGCAACAATTAGTTCGTAGAAAAAAGGCTGACGACCTACGTCAATTAGGGATAGATCCTTTTGGGAAAAAATATCCTAGAACACATACAACCAAAGAGATTTTAGAAAAATATAATACTTTTACACGTGAACAATTAGAAGAAAATCCAGTGGAAGTTTCAATTGCTGGAAGAATTGTTTTAAAACGTGGTCAAGGTAAAGCTGGTTTTATCCACTTACAAGATCGAGATAGTAAACTTCAAGTTTACATTAAAAAAGATTCTTTATCTGATTTAGAGTTTCAAGTTTATAGCCAAGCAGATCTTGGAGATATCATCGGAGTTAAAGGTACTTTATTTAGAACCAAAACCAATGAGTTAACGCTTTGGGCAAAAGAATACACTCACCTGACTAAAGCATTAAGACCACTACCTGATAAATATCATGGTCTTCAAGATAAAGAGGAAGCTAGACGCCGTCGTTATGTTGATTTAATCGTTAACGATCATTCTAGATTTGTCGCAATGACACGACCAAAAATTATTAGAGCTATTCAAAAATTCTTTGATTCAAAAGGATTTATTGAAGTAGAAACTCCTGTTTTACATTCTATTTTAGGTGGTGCTGCAGCAAGACCATTTATCACACATCATAACTCTTTAGATATGGACTTTTATTTACGTATCGCAACTGAATTACCTTTAAAACGTTTACTCGTTGGTGGTTTAGAAGCTGTTTATGAAATTGGACGTTTATTTAGAAACGAAGGTATTGATGCAACCCATAACCCAGAATTTACAACCATTGAAGCTTATTTAGCTTATGCTGATATGGAAGATATTATGGATTTAGTGGAATCTTGTATTTCAACGGTTGCTAAAGAAGTTTTAGGAACAAACATTATCACTTATCAAGAAAAAGAAATTAAGTTAATTGATTTTAACCGTATTCACATGGTTGATGCAATTAAACAAAAGACTGGTGTTGATTTCTGGAAACAAATGTCTTTAGAAGAAGCTAGAGCTATTGCTAAATCAAAAGATGTTGAAGTAGAAAAACACTTTGGTATTGGTCATATCATTGAAGCTTTTTTTGAAAAATATGTTGAAGACACTATCATTCAACCAACCTTTGTATATGGACATCCTGTAGAAATTAGCCCACTTGCTAAGAAAAATGAGAAAGATGAGCGTTTTACAGACCGTTTTGAATTATTCATTGCAGGAAAAGAATACGCTAATGCCTTTAGTGAATTAAATGATCCTATTGATCAAAAAGAAAGATTCTTACATCAGTTAGCCCAAAAAGAGCTAGGTGATGATGAAGCAAACGAAATGGATATTGATTTTGTTGAGGCTTTAGAATACGGTATGCCTCCTGCAGGAGGACTTGGTATTGGTATCGATAGATTAGTTATGCTGTTAACTGATACTCCTAATATTAGAGACGTTATTTTATTCCCGCACGCAAGAAAAAAAGATAGATAAGATAAAAGAAAGGTCCTTTCAAAAATAGTGTGGTAAACACTAAATAGGGCTTTCAAAAATCATGTGGTAAACTACCACTTTCAATTATTGTGTGGTAGTCAAAAGGGCACTTTACGGTGCCCTTTTTCTAT
>JAAYQV010000007.1 GCA_012519065.1 Phytoplasma sp. | reverse complement strand
TATATTCATAACCTAAAAAACACATTATCAAGCATAAAACCAACATCCAATCATAAAAGCCTTATAATATAATATATATTATAAATAGGAGGATAAATAATGAAAAAACTATTCATTATAACCGGAGCAACAGGTGGTATGGGCTATGAAGTAGCCAAACACTTTTCTAAAAATGCTCATTTATTACTATTAGATATCTCTTTAGATAAACTGGGTGAGGTTAAAAAAGAATTAGGAGAAAACGTTGATGTTATAAAGTTTGATATAACTAACCAAGAAAATATCAATCAAGTTATCTCATATGTTGAAAACAAAGGAGGCTTTGATAGCTTACTCCACTTTGCTGGTGTTAGCGAATCATTAGGCAATTCAGAACTCATCTATAAAATCAATTTAATTGGAACCAAACAATTACTAGATGCTTTATATCCATATATTCATTCAAATGGGGTTATCATCAACACATCATCTATGACCGCTCATTTAACACCAGTTAAACCTGAAATTCTAGAACTTGTTTCAAACCCCCTTGATCCTAACTTCTTAACAAACATCTTACCTTTAACACAAACAACCACTCAAGCATATGGTTGGAGTAAAAGAGGGGTTGTTGAAATAACCAAACAAGAAGTTTCTAAATGGGGTGAAAAACATGCACGTATTTTATCTATTTCACCAGGAGCGATTAAAACCCCAATGGTTGAATTAGAAATGAAAAAAAATAGTGATGCAATCAATCAACTCATCGCAGTAACACCAATGAAAAGAATTGGTCTACCATCTGATATCGTTAACTTAGTTGATTTTTTAATAAGCGATAAAGCAAGTTTTATAACAGGTATTGATATCCTTATCGATGGTGGTGCAACAGAAGTTTTTAAAAAATATCAATCATAAGAGGGAACACTCCCTCTTTTTTCATAAAAAAAAGAGGATATCATCCTCTTAATCTAAAAGTCTTGTAACGTTTTTAAAATTACATTTAGCTACTTTACTTAAAAAATCATTGCCATTTTCACTAGCAAGACTTTCTAATTGATCATCAACTTCTTTTGTTGCACCAAGTTTTAATTTCATACCTAGTTTTTTACTCATCTTATGCATTTCAACAAAGAAAGCATATCTAGCAATAATAGAAGCAGCAATCACACTGATATGACTATCTTCATCCTTGGGTTGAAAATCAATGTCTCTATAAACCAGTTTTTCCTCTTTCAAATAATTAAAGTAATTATTTGAAGTACAAAACTGATCAACAATCACAGGAACAGTCTTATCTACCTTAGCGGTTGTTTTAATGATCATATGATTATGTAAAAAAGCTTTAATTCTATTCAAATTATACCCTTGATTCACCAACTCATTATATTTAAATGGTTTTAAAATAACCAAAGAGTGAGTAATTCTTTTAGCAATCACAGGCGCAATTTGAATCAATCTTTTAGTAGTGATTGATCTGGAGTCTCTAATCCCTAAAGATTCTAAAAACTCTATATCATCTAATGAAACAAAAGTAGAACAAACAACAACAGGTCCGAAAACATCTTGTGTTCCTACCTCATCTGAACCAATTGCTTCATAGTCTTTGATATCTAAAATATTTTTAATCAAAACTAATTGACTATTAATCTCTTCGCCTTCTAATACCGTTTTTCCTGATTTATAGGCGGTGATGGTATTAAAATTATGTTCAATCACAAATAAGATATCATCAACATTTTCTTCTACAACAAATGTTGCAAAAGAATGTTTTAATTGATTTAGTTGAGACTCATTTAATTTCATTGTATAATATTTCATGGGCAACACCTCACAATTCATTATACCATAAAAAATATAAAAAGGGGGCGATTAGAGTGGGCTTTGATTTAAAGACTTTAGAATACCAGCATATTTTAGATAAAGTTAATCAACATGTCTATACGCAAACCGCATCAAATATCGTCAAAAATCTTAAACCTTATACAAACTATCAAACCATTAAAGAAGAACTTTTAAAAACAGACGAACTTAGCAAACTAATCATGGCGTATGGTAAAACACCACTTATTCATGATTTTGATATATATGATATTTTAAAAAAAGCAAAACAAACCGGTTTTTTAAGTTTAGAAGATGTTTTAATGATTAGACTATACCTAAACCTAGAAGATGAAATAAGAACCTATTTTCAAAAGGTTAAAGAAAAGAAATACTATCAAACCATAGAACCTTATTTTGATCTAATCAAACATCATAAACTACTAGAAACGTTAGAAGAATATATAGATGATAAAGGACTTATTAAAGATCAGGCAACCAAAGAGCTATATGGCATTAGAAAAACCATCAAAAAAAGTTTAGAAAAATTAAATGAGGTTCTTTCAAAAATCGTTTCAAAATATAGTGCCTATTTAAATGAAAATATGGTTGTTCTAAGAAACGGTAGATATTGCATCGGTGTTAAGGATACATATAAAAATAAAGTTAACGGTATTGTTCATGATATTTCTCAAAGTAAACAAACTGTTTATATAGAACCAGAAGATATTAGACAAATTACTGCCAACATTGAACATCAAAAAAACTTAGAACTACAAGAACTTAACCGTATCTTAATGATCATCACAGAAAAAATATTAACTTATGAAGAAACCATTTCATCTAATCTAGACTTACTAACTTATCTAGATTTCATCAACGCTAAAGCAACTTACGCTATAAAAATAGATGCCAGAATGCCAAAAATTAATCAAACACAAAAAATTGAGTTAATAAATGCCAGACATCCTTTACTTGATCCAAACAAAGTAGTCCCACTTAATTTATCACTAGATAAAAATAAACCCATCATTTTAATTACAGGACCAAACACTGGAGGTAAAACCGTTGTTTTAAAAACCG
>JAAYQV010000195.1 GCA_012519065.1 Phytoplasma sp. | reverse complement strand
TTTTTTATGTTTATTTACCATGATCTGCTTAATCACAACACTGCTGCCATCAACGGTTATTTTAGCTAATGGCAGTGAACCTTTCGAACAACTACTTAAAGACAATGAGCTAGTGTTAATTATCGGTGGTAATGGTGGTGGCGGAGGTAGTGACGACAATGATGATGATATCGACTACGATGATCCTGAATATGTGTATGAGACAGAAAGTAATTATTCGATCGACTATGGCATAGCATCTTTGATTTTTTTTCAAGAAAACAGAACGCCAGTAACTATAGAGATTGGAAAAAAGGAGATTGATTCGTGGACAGTTAGCGGGAGCTTTTCAGGAAGTACCATAGTATATTCGATTTTTAATATAGGTGCTAAGTTAGCGGGAAGTTATACGCATACAGAAGAGACATCAACTGACTTTCATATTCCGCCTTATTATTGCATGAAAATATATTCAAAACCATATACCGAAACTGAAGAAATGGCTTATATAACATATGAAGTATATAACGGGCGGAAGACAGAGGTTGGACGCGAAACAGGAATTTATCAATATTCTGACAAGAAAGTAACATACACAGGATATCATTTGTAGGCTTTGAAAATATCTGATGCTGGGATATATTCAATCCCAGCATCAGATAGTTTATAATACTAACTCAAGGAAAGTGATGTTATGTCAAACAGAAGTGCATTTTTAATAATTGTTCTACCATTACTTATTTTTTTTACTGGAGAAGGTTTTGCCCAAGAGTCAGGAATATTTGGAGGAATTATTCAACGAGAATTCAGTAATAGCGAACATATTGTGATGAATACGAAAAGTATGGAATCAATTTCTAATAATATTGATGTAAATCGCTTTAAGTTTCCTGACATAAGTATTGATGGAAGAAGAAAGAATGATATAAGTGAACATCAGCTTACATTTAATATAGGTGGCCATATAAGAGTTTATGATAAAAGTATTACCGTTAACAATGAAATTAAAAAGATTGAAATTCAAAAGTTACATTTTGTCAAAGATAATATCAAAAAAGATATTATTCATGAGATTGTAAGCGGTTATATTGAATTCTGTTATTTGATGGATTTGAATTTTATCTATGCAGAGATGATAAACAGTATAAGTTCAAAAACATTAGACAAAAATGAAATGATTGAATATAACAATCTCTTGTTAGCTATGAAAGGCTATGAGCTCGAACTATATTATAACGAAGGTTCAGAATACAGGTCAATATATGAGCAAGTACGCGATAATATATATGAAGACAGGGTTTTTAAGGATATGAAGAACAACATCTTACTTAATCAAATTATCAAAACAAATAATGAAACAAAGCTAAATAATCTAAATAACAAAACATCTGAAATGAGCGTAGAATTAAGCGGATTAAATCCAAGCATATATGTAGATTTCAGTTATTACAATATCATGAATGAACCAAATAATTGGGGCTTACGCGTTGCAATGCGCCTAAACAACCTTTTTACAATGAACGATAAAGTAAGAAATAATATTACGTTTGAAAAGGACAGCGTACAATACAGAGCGTCGCTATTTCTAGATGAATCAATTAGTAATAATATTAAACGACCAAAAACAGAAAATTATGAGGAATTACTAGTAAGAAATTTTTGTTATTTATATGATAACATATTATTATTGCAGGAAAGAATTGACACTGCCCTTAAGAACATTGAAATATACAAAGAATTGGAAAATGATAATTCACTGGTATTATTTAGGATGCTAGAAGAACAAATAAAAGTTCATCAATACAAAAGACAATTGAATCATTATATATTAAATATGTTGCTTTATGGTGATTCTGGAATAGCATTAAGTTATTTGAGATAAATTTAGGAAAATTAGGTGAGGTGGATGACTAAATGAAAAGTTTACTTCGTTGGCTTGCTGTAATACCACTGCTTTCTATGTTGTTTGCACCCAAGGTGGCTGCTTTTTCTTCGTTATATTCTTTTGAACACCCTATAATCTTAATCAATGAGTTTAGTGATATCAAGGATGATATAATATATACTCCTGAAATTCAGTTTTCAAATACTGCAGATGGTAAAAATAAGATAGTTATTCACTGGTACGAACTTTTTACAAATAGATCTGGTGAAATAATTATAGAAAGTAATACAATTGGGTTTCCTGTTATTAAGGTTGCTAACGATAAAATTTTCCATGTAGATTATATGGACCATAATATTAAAGTATATAATATGAGTGGCAAATTTATAAGGACTATCTTCATTGAAAATGACTATCTCGACCATGCATATCCAAGTGGGATTATGCCACTTGCTGTTGGAGATAATGTTATCGTTATAGATAACATATTTAGCGTAAATAAAAAAACCATCCAAGTTTATAATTGGAAAGGTGAACAGTTAAATAAATTTAGCAAGTTCTTGAAAATGACTCCTTGTCAAAATATTGTCCATGCCAATGATAAAATTTACTGTTTTTACCTTGGAAGTGTTGAAACCTTCGATATATTAGGCAATGAAAAAAATAGCAGATTTTTAAAAGGTGACGATTTTAATCAGTATTCTCAATATGTGGGTAGTGATGGCTATTTTGCTGTCATTGGTAATGAGTTCTTAACTAGGTATACTAGTGACTTTC
Organism: Phytoplasma sp.; assembly: GCA_012519065.1. Lineage (GTDB taxonomy): Bacteria > Bacillota_I > Bacilli_A > Acholeplasmatales > Acholeplasmataceae > Alteracholeplasma. The sequence goes on along the minus strand of JAAYQV010000195.1, from coordinate 4,571 downwards.
ATGAGTGTGCGCGTATAGCTTTAGATGTTATATTGGGAGAAGATATTTTAGGAAATAAATTAGATATCGATGTGCGGAATTTGAAATTGATTAGTTCAGATAGTTACTTATATATACTGGACTTACACAATAATATAGTGACCAGATTTAGTTTTTAATGTTTGAGAGAACATCATTTGACTATTATATAGTTATTGGTAGGATGTTCTCTCAAATATTCTCGTTAGAGTATGAAATATATAACTTGTTCTAAAAAAAGATTCTTAAAAAATATAATGATATTAAGAAGATAACGAATGTAAACTATAGCTTGGGGAGTAAACTATGTATAACTACAGAATTGCGTCATATATCAAATGCTTTGCAACTCTATTATTACTAGCATTATTATCGAATGTTGTTGTTGTTACATATATAGGATTACGAAATAACGAAATTGATTTTAGTTTAAGCAAATCAAATTTAGGAAAACTAAAAGAATATTATTTCTCTAATGTTTTGTACATTACTAGACTAGAAGAAGATCTCTATACAGATAGTAGAAATCGCTTTATTCAGGAAAATGCGGTCACCTGTGGGCCAGCTGCAGCTAGGTATTTACTCGATTATTTTGGTGTCAGTATATCAGAGGCAGAATTATCAAATATGATGGATGTAACACCAGATGGAGTAAGTTTATATGAAATAAAAAAAACGTTAGAGCAATATGGGTTAGAAAGTAACGGTCTAGTAATAAATTTCCCCAAATTGAAAGAAGTAAAAAAGCCTGTTATAGCACTTATTAATAACAACCATTATGTCCTCATACGGAAGATAACTAATAAATATGTTTACTTATTTGATCCCGATCCTAGTCGTGGCTTTATTAAAGTGAATCATAACAATTTTTTTAACATTTGGGACGGAGTGATACTTAAGGTGAATACTAAACCCATTTTTCAGGGGGATTATTGATGAAATATATGAAGTTAATGATATCTAGTGTTTTAATGCTATTTGTTGCACTTCCAGGGTTTGATCTAAATTTTTTTGGCTGGTTTGCTTTGGTACCATATTTTATTTTGATTCTTTCTACAACAAAAAAGGTGAAAAAAAGTTTTGTTTTTGGTACATTTTTAGGGGCTGTAGTTTATTGTTTCGTGTTAATAATTAATAGAGAATCACTATTAATTCGAATTGGCTCGTGGATATTACTTACCATATTGCAAGGAGTAGTCTTTGGGCTTTACGGATTTTTAATTAAGATAATTGAATTAAAAAATCGCAGTGTATTCTCTAGAACTCTACTGCTATCTTTAGGATGGATAGCAGTAGAGATTGTTACAGCCAAAATGTTTTTTGGATTTACTATTTATCCGGGTATTACTCAATATAATAATCGTATTATTTTACCATTGGCTCGATATATTGGATTGTATGGTGTCTCTTTCCTAGTGATTTTATCTAATAGTTGCGTAGCATTGTTTTATATTGCGTATAAAAATGGAAAAACCAAAAAATCATTAACGGATTTTATAATAGTTTTACTTATATTTGTCACAGTTATATTTAGTGGTTTTATTAATATAGTTTCTATTGACGATTCTAATGGGGAGTATCCAGAATCTAAATTGAAGGTTAGTTTGGTCCAAGCTAATATTAGTCCTTTTTATCACAGAGTATCCGAAAGTTACCCTGAAGTGGCGAACGATATTTTTGAAAAATATATGGCTATGACTCTTAAGGCAATCAATGAACACAATTCAAAAGTTGTAGTTTGGCCGGAAACAGCTATCCATAGGTGGATATTTAGGTTGCCTTACTATTATGACAAGTTATGTACCATGGCTAAGGATAAAAATGTATATTTGATCATCGGTTCTCCTGATTTGAATGAATTTGACGAGGAATATAATTCAGCTTTTATTATTTCACCTAAAGGGGAGTTGGTTGGTAAATATGACAAAAATGTGTTAATTCCTATTTGGGAAGGGATATTTATCTCTGGCAATAAGCTAGAACCAATAGTAACCGAGGATTTTTCAGCCGGTATTAACATTTGTTTTGAAGTTTTATTTCCCCATATTGCAGCAACGCATGTTTCAAATGGAGCTGATATTCTATTTGTTCTTAGTGACAATAGTATATTTGGCTATACTCTCATTCCTTATATTACATCTGCATTTGCTGTTTTTAGGGCAGTTGAAAATGATGTATACGTTGTTCAAAACATGAATACGGGCCCGTCAAAAATTATTGGACCAAATGGTGATATATTAGCAAAGAGTTCATTATTTCAAGAAAGTATAATTAGCTATGACTTTAAAATAAATAAAAATAGTGGAATGTGTTATGCTCGCTATGGCGGAAATTTTTATTGTTTAATAATGTTACTCTTTTTAATTTATATGTTATATGATGGTTTAAATATAATTATAAAAGTGGGACGCAATAATTGATATTTTAAGGAATATAGGATAAGCAGTTATCTCAAATTCCGCAAGTGTATCTGAATCTAGCTAATGTAACATAAAAAATATGATTATTTCTTGTGTAAGATGTTTATACAACCCATAAATCAAACTTTAGGATGTCTTTTAATTGCGACCTCTAAAATAACTTTATGCAGCCCCTTTTATTTGATATCATAAATCCTTATATGGGCACCAGGCTGGTAGCCGCAGAGTTATCTAACTAGCGTGTTTTACATTTACTACTAAAATGCTGAACAAGATTCTTTGAAAGCGTGCATACTACAATTTCTGTATTCATCAGAAAGCCCTTATTTCGTTGCCAGTAAGACGCTACTATTTAGCCTCTAATAGGTTTGGAGAAAATCCTTTCATCTGTTATCATTTAATCAGGGGTATTTCTCATGAAGCAAAAAAAGAATACACATTAGAAATTAAAGAATAATAGTTGAAAGAATGTTAAGATATAGGAAATGTTGCTGTAGTAGCTAGACGTCATAATATGTCACCAAATACTATCCAAACATGGTTGCGTAAATCCAAAAAAACCAGCTCCACAAAGCCTTTACCAAGTAATGAAACACAGCAGATTAAGGAGCTGTAAAAGCGTATTAAAAACTTTAGTACTGAAAATGACAGGCTTAAACGAATAGTAGCCGAAAAAGAACAACAAATCACTATTATGGAAGAGGTTAGAGATTACGAAAATACCAGATATCTGATAAAGTGATGATAGCTAAACAGTGGATTGAACAAGGCTATAATGCGTGACTTGTTCTCCACTCTGTTGGCTTAAGTTCTTCCACCTATTATAATTATATAGCACGTGAATCAAATAAAGGTAATTCAAAAACTTAACTAGAACCAGAAAAATGACGGGCTGGTTGTCCAATACTTGGGTATTCTTACACTTATAGTGGACAGAAAATTTCAGACGAACATATTAAAGAATTTATAAAAAAAGAAATTGAAGGTAAACCCATACGGTTATAAGAAGCTTACTACTAGTATGCAAGAAGACCATAATCCAAATATTAATCATAAGAAAGTATACTGTTTATGCAAAGAGCTAGGAGTATTACTTCCTCAGAGGAGGATTCTAAACAAGCGTACTCGGAAACTAGCTAAAAAGATGAAAATAACACGTTCAAATCAATTATGGCAAATGGATTTGAAGTATGGCTACATTACTGGTTTTGACAGATTCTTTTTCATAATTTCTATCATCGACGTTTATGATCGCTGTATTATAGCATCGCATATCATATAGGACTCAGGGCTTTGGCCGAGGATGCTCGCTGAATACTTAGAAAGGCTATTTTAGCTCGTGGAGTAACAACCGAAAATTGGTTCTTCGCACCGATAATGGCCCATAATTTACTGCCCATGTTTTTCAGGATGAATGTGAAAAGTTACCAGTTACCCATACTCGTATCCCAGTTAATACTCCTAACTTAAATGCACACACTGAGTCCTTTCATTCGATTTTGGAAAGTTATTGCTTAACTCGGCATCAATTTGAATCTTACGATGAAGCTTATAAATGCGTCAGCGAGTTCATGGATTACTATAATAATCGCAGACGTCATGGTAGTTTAGGTAATCAGGCTCCGTACAGATTTTACATGAAAATGATAGATAAGATGATCAATCTCGAAATGATGGTTGCTTAAATATCGAGCAATCAAAACGTAATCAAAGTATTAAAAGGTAATTTTCCATAGTACGGGGCTCAAGCCGATTTGTACTGCACTTATAGATCACTCTATAACGGACCCCTTTGTAAAGACACAAGTTTCGGTTTTTTAAGCGACACGATCTAAGCTGACATTTTCGCAGCAGGATCGTAAGAGTAGTAAATGTTTGCTGGTATTTCACCCTTTAGTGAATCATGCCCACGTTTTTCGTTATAATAACAGATGTAGTTATCAATACCAACGCGTAGTGCTTTTGGAGTCTCGTACTGCATCAGATAGATGTCTTCCCATTTGAGGGTTCTCCAAAAACGTTCAGTGATTGCATTATCAAGGGCTCTGCCTTTTCCATCCATACTAATCATGATTTCGTGTTTTTTCAGTAAATCTATGTAACTTACACTTGTGAATTGACTGCCTTGGTCAC
>JAAYQV010000034.1 GCA_012519065.1 Phytoplasma sp. | reverse complement strand
CCTTTTCTTAGTTCTATTAATAAATTGTTCATTAAATTATCCATATTTTATCACCTTAAAACCATTCTAGTTTTTTATTTTCCTTTTGTCAACAAAAACAAAGACCTACAAGCGTAGGTCTTTGGTTAAATATCATATGGTTTTATATGTACCTCTTGGTTGAAATTAGTAAATGTTTCTTTAATTTCTGTTGTAATTTTTTGTGTGCTAAAACCAATGACTGGTAACTGAATTCTTATTTTATAGATTTCTTGATAAATGATTTGTGTAAAAAAGCCTTCTTTATCAATAGAAACCTTTAGTTTAATTTGTTCAAACACTGGTAATTCACTTTTAGCCGTATTGGTTGCTACAATATTTTTTTTATAGTTTGCACTAGATAACTCATTGTCTAAAACCAAGGTGAAATGGTATCCTGCTTCATCTTGTATGGACTCTGTTATGCCAATAACTGTTTGCTTATTCACTATATAATTTAGTTCATAAGGAAGGACGCCATAGATTTCTTTAAATGTCTCTAAGTTGATTTCTTCTTTAGAGTTTGCACTGATAGGATTAAGTTTGTCATCTACCTTATTCCCCTTTTTTAAGGTTGAATGTTCAAACGTCCCATAGATTTCATAAAAGGTTGTTACGGTTCCTTTTGAAACTGTGTAGTTATAGTATGTATCTTTATCTTTAATTTTAACTGCTTTTAAATCTTGTTTGGCAATCATTGGAACATTTGGATCTATTTTCCCACTGATTTCTAAAAGAAAAGTATTTGCAGACTGCATGTTTATATATGCTTGTTCAAAAAGCATTACCTCATCAATATCCCCATTTGATTTTGGTCTCCATTTGGCATAAAGTGTTATTTCTTGTTTATTTTTAAACGTTTTGTTTTGATAAGACTCTATCATTGCTTGATCAATATACCACCCTATGAAGATAAAACCTTCCTTATAGGGGACATATGATTCATTAAAATCAGTGTTTAGGTGAGTGGTTATTTGAGGGATCTGATTTCCTCCATTGGTCATAAAATTGACTGTCATCTTCTTTTGGTTTTGACATCCACTTATTAAGAAACTGATGATTAAAAATAGTGTGAAAATGATTGTTTTTCTCATTTTAAACCTTCTTTTTTTACTTAATGAGACCACCTAATATTTTTCCAATTAATTGGTCTTTAAATTGACTGATGGTTGTTTTTTCTGTTGATGTATAGTCTTCTATATTGATTTCTGTATCTATTAAAACATTTTTTGTGGTGATATTAAATGTTAATTGTGCTTCAATAGTTTCTGTAAATGCAAGTTTAGTACTTATAAGTAGCTGATTAAATGTTTGATTTTGATTATCCAGTGAAATGTTTATATCTTTAAGATATGTTAAGGCATTTACTAAACTTTCTGGTAAAAAGGAAAGTGATGGTAGTAGATTTATATCTAATAAGCTACCTTCTTTTTTAATATGAAGATGATCTTCTAAAGTTATATCAAAAAATGAATTTTCAATTACGTCTGTATTAATAAAATTATTAATCATGAGTTGACTTACTTGTGGCGTAAGTAATTTGATGGTATTAAAGTCTTTTTCTGAAAATGCGATGGTTTGACTTTCTAATCTTGTTTCTAATAATGGCGCAATCATATCTATAATGCCTTTATATTCTTCTGGGACCATTCCTGAAATCATAAACATAAGTTCACTTATTGAACCCATTTCAGTGTCGCTTTCAGGATAATACATTGGAAAATTTGTTTTCATATATAAAGTCTGATTTTTTAAGATAAGTTCTATTTGCCCTTTTAAAGCAAACCACGGCACATTTTCTTCTGGCGTTACTAAAGTAAGTGTTTCTATGTTTATATAAAAGTTTATTTTCGCTTCTGCAGTTTCATAAGTATCTAGATTGTAGCTAGCATCTATACCGATATTTAAACCTTCAATTAATATGCCCATTGGTGCTTGGTCTAACAATAAGGATGGTATTAAAAAGTCTAGATGCACATTAGTTTTTTCATTAACCAATGTTTGATAATCTGCTTTTTTAATATACTCTTCTGTTTTTAAGGCTTCTGATTTTAAAACAGTCACTGTGATTTTTTCTTCTGTTTTAAGACCTTTTGAGTCATAAACGATGTATATGACCTCATATGTATCCGGTTTGTTTAAATCAACCTTTGAATCATTGACGATAATAGATGATGTAATGTCTCCATCATGATCATCTAGAGCTTTTACGTTTTCTAAATAATTAGGTTTTAAAGCTCCGATAATGTGAGTTATATCTTTGGTTCCGCTAATGACTGGTGCTTCGTTTTTATCACAAGCCACTAAAGTGATGACTAAAAAAGTCATAGTTATTAAACTGATTATTTTTTTTATCATAATTTTTCCCCCTTTATATGATACGCCTTATATTATACTGTGTGCCATACAGTATGTCAATCATAAAAAATGTCGCTTTGACGACATTATTTATTAATTATTCCATTTAATTTTTCAAATTCATCAAAAAAAGTAGGATATGACTTGTTAACAACCTCTGGGTTTAAAAGTTCTATAGGACCATCTGCTTTAATGCTTGCGATACTTAATGCCATCGCAATCCTGTGGTCGCCATGCGTGTTTAATGTCACGTTTCCTTTAAAATGATTAATACCTGTAATATTCATTCCATCTTCTAATAATTCTATTTTAGCCCCTAATTTCGTTAACTCATCATACATCGCTTTTAGACGGTCTGATTCTTTAATTCTTAGTCTTGAAGCATTTTTAATGTGTGTGGTTCCTTCAGAAAGAGCGGCTAAGACAAAAATGATAGGCCCTAAATCTGGTGTTTGACCTAAATCAATGGTTGTTCCAAAAGTTTTTGCTGGATAGACTGTAATTGATTCTGATGTAACTTCTATGTTACCGCCCATTTTTAAAATAAAATCTATAATAGCTTTATCCCCTTGTAAACTGTCTTTATTTAATCCTTTTAACGTAATTTTCTGACCAATAGTCCCTGCAACTAACCAAAAAGCCGCTTGAGAAAAATCTCCTTCTACTGATGTTGTTTGTGGGTGATATGTTTGATTGCCTTTAATGAAGTACTTGTTTTTTTCTACTTTAATATTTATCCCAAATTTTTTAAGTACATCTAAAGTTAAATCAACATACCCTTTAGATTCTAAAGGCGATGTGACTTCTATGATAGAGTCATTTTCTACTAATGGTAGGGCATATAGTAATCCAGTTAAAAATTGGCTACTAATGTTTCCTGGCATTTGATAGTTACCTGCTTTTAAAGGTCCTTTAACTTTTAATGGTAGGTTTTTTTCTTCTAAATATTCAAATGTAT
>JAAYQV010000033.1 GCA_012519065.1 Phytoplasma sp. | reverse complement strand
ATCAGCTAATCTCATTTTAAACGAGGTCTTCATTTTTTATTCTATTAAAATGACCTTTCCAAAATCGTATGGTATACCACACTAAAATTGATAGGTAGTACTTTACCACACAATAATTTATATATCTGAAAGAAAAAGAGTTATCTTTAGGATAACTCTTTTTTATTTATCTTTTTAAACAGACATAATAATTGGAATAATCATTGGTTTTCTTAAAGTCAGTTCATATATTTTAGAAGATAAATGATCAATCACAGCTTGTTTTAAATAGTTTTCTGCATAATCTTTTCTATTTAACTGCTCTTGAGCAATTAATCCAACATTCTTAGTTAAATCTTGTATTAAAGCCTCATTGCCTTTCATATAAATAAACCCTCTAGAAATAACTGTAGGTGTATTAATAACCTTCTTATTTTTTTCATCTACAGTAATAATGATAGAAAATAAACCTTCTTCACTCAATGATCGACGTTCTTTTAAAACAGCACTACCAATATCCCCGATACCTGACCCATCAATATAAACATCGCCTGCAGTAACTTTCCCTGCCATTCTAATTGAATCATTGGTTAAAGCCGCAACATCACCGTTATCTAAAATTAAAATATTTTCAGGTCTAACACCACATTCAATGGCTAGCTTACTATGTTGTTTTAACATTCTATGTTCGCCATGCATAGGGATAAAAAACTTTGGACGAGTTAAACTCAACATTAATTTTAAATCATTTTGACTACCATGTCCAGATGTATGAGTATCAGCTAATGGCCCATGAGTAATCACGTTAACATCTGCTTTAAACAACAAGTTAATGGTTTTATTAACCCCTTCTTGATTACCAGGAATCGGAGAAGAAGAGAAAATGACAGTATCTCCTTTAATTGCTTTAATTTGTCTATGGGTACCATTTGCAATTCTACTTAAAGCAGCTAAAGGCTCTCCTTGCGAACCTGTACATAACAATGTTACTTCATTTGCAGGGTATTTATTAATTTCACTTGCTTCAATGATAGTACCTTTAGGTGCTTTAATATAACCGCTTTGCTGCCCTGCTTCTAAAGCTCTTTCCATGCTTCTTCCAAATACAGCAACTTTTCTATTAGTTAAAACAGCAGCCTCAATGATTTGTTGGATACGATAAAGGTTAGAAGCAAACGTAGCAATAATGATTCTACCATCGATACGAGTAAACAATTCATTAATCGATTTTCCTACTTTGCTTTCAGATTGAATCAGTCCTTCTTGTTCAGCATTTGTAGAGTCTGAAAGTAAACATAAAACCCCTTCTTGGCCTATTTTTGCTAGCTTATCATACTCAGCCGGCAGACCAACAGGTGTGTAATCTATTTTAAAATCTCCAGTATGAAACAAAACCCCTTCTTTGGTTTTAAAAACAATACCAAACATATCTGGTATTGAGTGATTTAAACGAATGAATGACATTTCGGTTTGCCCAAAAGTATAAGTATAATAACTCTTATATTCCTCAATTTTTGGAGGAATAATATCTTTATGTTCCATTAATTTATATTCAATTAAATCCACTGCAATACCTGCTGCATAAATACGTGGGATTTTCACCTTTTTTAATAAATAAGGAATACCACCAATATGGTCTTCATGACCGTGCGTAATAAAAAGACCAACAATACGTTCTTGGTTCTCAATTAAGTATTGATAATCAGGAATAACATAATCGATCCCTAATAAATGATCATCAGGAAATAAAATTCCTGCATCTATAATAAAAATTTGATTATCTATTTCATATACATAAGTATTTTTTCCGACCTCGCCTAAACCACCTAACGCAAAGATGGCTAGCTCATTTTTTTCTAATAAAACATTTTTTGCCAAAATTCTCACTCCCTTAGAATCGAAATTAACTATTAGTTTATTTTACTACAAAAAAACAAAAAATGATAGTATGATGTATCTATGATATAATTATTATGAGGTGTTTTATGAAAAAAATAATTTTTTTTGACGTAGATAATACAATTTTAAGCAATAAACAAAAACGAATGTTGCCTCAAACTAAAAAACTTTTAGAAGAATTAAATCAAGATCCAAATACCATTTTAGGGTTTGCAACCGGTAGAGGTCCTTCAAAAGTATCTATTTTAAAGGAAACTCTTCCTTTTTTTGACTATCAAATTTTAGTTAACGGCGCAGTTACCTTAAATAAACAAGGACAAATTATTTCTGAAATATACATTCAAAAAAAAGATTTAGAAGAGGCTTTAGCCGTAGCAAAAGAACACCAAATCAATATAGGAATGGTAGGTTTTGATCAAGAAGTAATTACAGGTATCGATCAAACTGTAGAAAAAGCTTTATCAGGATTCCAAAATATCATGCCAGAAATTAATCCTAAATACTATCTAAACAACCATATCTACCAAATTTGGATGTTTCAAGGTAAAGAAAATGATATTTCTAATATAGTATCAAAGTTATCACAATTTATTCCTTATTTTTGGCATCAAGATGGCGTGGATTTAGTATACCCAAGTGTAAATAAAGCCAATGCAATTTATGAAATAAAAAAGAAATATCCGGAACATACATTAATATGTATTGGAGATGGACATAATGACATTGATATGATTAAAATGGCAGATATTGGTGTTGCAATGGCAAATACAGGATATGAAGAATTAATAGAAGCGGCTGACTTAATTGCACCACATATAGAAGAAGATAGACTCTATGATTTTTTTAAAGAAAATAACTTACTTAATCATAAAAAAACGAACTTTTAAATAAGTTCGTTTTTTCTTAAGCTTTTTTATGAAGTCTTTCTTCGACAAAAGGAATAATTTCTTTTGGTAGGTAAGCAGAAATGTCAGCACGATGATAGACAAGTTCTTTAATCGCAGAAGATGAGACAAAGTGATTTTTAGACGTAGGAAACAAAATAATTGTTTCTATTGTAGGATCTAAATTTCTATTAAACTGATATAATGCATATTCGTTTTCATAATCTTGAATATTTCTTAGTCCTCTAACTAATAAAGAAATATCATTTTCTTTGGCATAACGAATAACTAAATCAGTAGTAGAACTAACAACAACATTAGGTATATCTTTTAAAACATCTTTAAGCATATCGATGCGCTCTTGGGTTGAAAAAGTTTTTTTCTTTGATAAATTATCAGCGACTAAAACATGCAGTTCATCAACCAATAAAGCTGCACGCTTAATAATATCAACATGGCCGATTGTAATAGGATCAAATGATCCTGGGTAAACACCTTTTCTCATATAAGTACCTCTTGACATTCTTTACAATACCCATATAAAGTCATATCATGATGTGTAACTTTAAATTCATGGGTTTTATTTACGTCTTGTTCTAAATCAAATAAATGACATTCAATGGGAATCATCTTATGGCAGTTTAAACAAATTAAGTAATGATGATGCACATCATCATTTAGATAGTAGTAACTCATGTTTTCAATAAAACTTTTTGCTAAAATATTTTCCTGACTAAACAAATCCAAAGTTCTATAGATAGTAGATAAATCCATAACATCTTTTCCTAATTGCTCATAAATCATTTCGGCACTTAAAAGTGTCTTTCTTTTTTTAAAAAGGTCTAAGATAAGTTTTCTTTGCTTGGTCATTCTAACCACGATAACCACCGCCTTTAATCACGTTTCTAAATAACAATAAGATTAATAATATTATAGCATAAACTACAACAATTGTGCTACCTGCAGGAATTTCTAAAAAATGAGCAAAACTGATACCAAATACAACAGCAACTACAGACATCACCAAACCGGAAACTAAAGTATATAAAAAGCCTTTTTTAAACTGCATACCTAAAATACTAGGGAAAATAACAAATGAAGAAATAAGGAGAGTTCCAATCGTTCTTACGCCAATTGAAATTAATATAGCGGTTAAAATAGACAATGTATAAGAAAGAAAGGTAACAGGTACTTTTTTAAATTTTGCATACTTAGCATCGTGAGTCATCATTAATAACGGTTTATAATATAAAACAACAAAGACAATAATTAAAACTAAAGTAATGGCTGAAAAAATGATTTCAGAAAGTGTCACAGTAAATAAACTACCAACTAACATACTTTCAATAGAACGATTAAAACCAGATGATTTACTAATAATAATTAAGCCGATAGATAGTGATAAAGTAGATACAATGCCTAAAGCAGCATCGCCGTTAATATTTTTCCGAGTGGAAAGATATTTGACTAACAAAGACATTAAAACTACAAAAGGAATACTAATAAACAAAGGCTGACCACCGGTTAAAATACCTAATACCAAACCAGTAAAACTGACATGTGCCAAACCATCAGCAATCAAAGCTTGTTCGTCTAAAACCAAAAAAGGGCTTAAGATAGCTGCAGCTAAACCAATGATTAAGGCAATCATAAAGGCGTATTGAATAAAAGAATAACTTAACCAATCAAACATGATGCTCCTCCTTTAAATAACGCTCTGTACTACCAAAAAAGGTCATTTTATGGTCGATATACATAGTGAGGCTATCATCATAAAAATTTTCATCTAAATGATGAGTGACATTGATAATTGTCATTTTTTCAATCGTTTGTAAGTCTTTTAATAAAAGATGAAAATCTTTTTTAAAAGAAGGGTCTAAAGCGCTTGTGGGCTCATCTAAAATTAACAAATCAGGCTGATTAATCAAAGCTCTAATTAAATAAAGGCGTTGTAGCTGCCCGCCTGAAAGCGTACTTAAATTATGATTTAAGTGGTGGACTAAATTCATTTTTTCTAACCACTTTGTACTTAAAGATAAAATATCTTCTTTTTTATTATCAACATTTAATCTTAAAAACTCTTTTACAGTCATAGGGAAATTTCTTTTTGAACTAATGACTTGAGGCAAGTAACCTATTTTCTCACTATGTATTGTAATGTTTCCACTAGTAGGTTTAATTAAACCAATGATCAGTTCAATCAAAGTTGTTTTTCCACCACCATTTGGACCGACAATGTTTAAAAACTCTCCCTTTTTAAGAGAAAAAGTAATCTCTTTTAAAACTTCTTTATGATCAACAGTATAAGAGACATTGTCTAAAACTAAACTATTCATGTAATCCTCCCAAAGCTAATTTTAAATGATTAAAATTGCGTAACATTAAATCATAATAAGATGTTTGTTGGTTATAGTCCTGTAAGGTGATGTTATGATAACTATGTAATTCTAAAATACTTATAGGGTAATTAGTTCCTAAAGCAGTTTTAATAGATTCACCCACTTTTGTAGAAACTAATTCTCCAATAAATAAAAAGTGAATATCAGAAGCTTTGATTTTGTCAACTAATGATTTTAATTGTTGACTTGTTAAATCTGCATCTGGTTCAAAATGTTCATGTAAGGTAATCATTTTCAATTGATAACGACTAGAAAAATTTAACATCGAGTTATGCCCAGCAAAGAAAATAGTGCCCTTTTGATTTTCAAAATAATTTGCCATTTCATTATGAAGGCTTAAAATTTTATTTTTATAATCATTGGCATTTTTAATGTAAAAAGACTGATTAACATTATCAATTAAAATAAGTTGTTCTAAGATAGCATCAATTAAATTTATAAAAATGATAGGATCAGTCCAATAATGAGAAAAATCTACATCTGATGTATTTGGATAAGAAATTTGACTAAAATTTTCATAAAGATTTAAATGATTAATATCTTTTATTAAACTAGCGGTGACCCAAGTATCAATTTCATAACTCGTAAAGATAAAGAGTTTACTGTTCTTAATAGTTATGAGTTGTTTACTAGTGGGTTCAAATCCATGAACCTCAGTACCAATAGGAGTAATAAGTGAAACACCGATTTTATCATCAACAATTTGTTTTACAATATCATATTGTGGAAACATTGTAACAACAATATCTTTGTGCTCATTTGTCTTTTTACAACCGGATAATAACAAGATAGAAATTAAAGATAAAAGTAGAAATAATTTTTTTTTCATAATGCGAGCTCCTTTTATTGCAAATCATTCGCAATCATTATACAACAATGACAGACGTTTTTGCAAATCGTTTGCAATAAAAGGTGTAAAGAAAATAAAAAAAGTTGAAATGAAATAAGGATAGTGATATAATTACTATGTAATGATGAGTGGGACGAAGATTCTCGCTCATTTTAATTGAGGTGCGTAATGAATATTGAGAAATTAAAACAAATCATCACAGAAATTGTTAATCAATATGGGTATAAAATATATAGTATTAAGTTCAAACAAGAATTTGGCGCTCAAATTTTAGAAGTTTTACTGGATGAAACAAATTTATCTCACGATTTAATAGAACCACTGCATGAAAAAATAGCAAATGCAATCGATGAAGATTTACCAGAAAGTGCTTTTCTTGAAGTATCAAGTGTAGGGTTAGAAAGACCATTAAATACGTTAGAAGAAATTAAAGACCATATTGAAGGATATGTTTATGTTGTTTCTGATTATTATAAGGGACACGGAACAATTTTAAACGTTACTGAAGAGACTGTGTTAATTGAAGTAAATGATAAAAGTAAAAAAATAAAAAAAGAAATACCGTATACTAAGATTTCACAAATAAGAAAAGCTATAAAATTTTAAGGAGAAAAAACATGATTAGTAAAGATTTTTTTAACACAATTGAAGCCGTTGCAGAAGAACGTGGTTTAACTGTAGAACAAGTTATTGACGCTTTTGAAGCTGGACTAATCGCAGGATGTAAAAAAGCACACAACGTCAGAAGTTGTAGAGTAGAATTTAAAGAGGATAAAAACGAAATACTAGTTTACAAGCAGTTTTTTGTCCTAGATGAAGATTACCTTGAGCAAGATATTAACAAAGATTACACATTAATTACTGTAGAAGAAGCAAAAGAATATAAATCGAAAGTAAAACCAGGTCAAATACTAGAAGTAAAAGTTGACCCTAAAGATTTTAACTTATATGCAATCAAAGATTTTAAAAGCAGATTTAATGAAGAATTAACTAAAAAGCAAAAAGATATGATTTATGAGCATTTTAAAGCATTAGAAAATGAAATGATTTCAGCAAAAGTAATTGATCATGATGACCGCTTTTACCGTTTAGAGTTAGAAAAAGAAATGACGACTTTACTACCTAAAAAAGAGGCATTACCAAGTGATAACTTTCACCCAGGAGATCGTATCAGAGTTTATGTAACAGAAGTACAAGCAACTACTAAATGGCCAAAAATATTTGTCAGCAGAGTGCATAAGAGATTAGTGGTAAGATTGCTTGAAGAACTTGTTCCAGAAATCAAAGAGGGAATTATTGATATCATGGGAAGTTCTAGAGATGCAGGCGATAGAAGTAAAATCGGTGTTAGATCTAATGATCCAAAAGTTGATCCAATCGGGGCATGCGTTGGTGAGGGTGGAACAAGGATTAGAGAAATTGTTAAAACATTAAGCGGTGAAAAAATAGACTTATTCCGTTGGAGCGATAATGAACAGGAATTAATTGCAAATGCTCTTCAACCAGCTAAAGTAGTTTCTGTAACACAAGTTAATCCTAAAGAAAAAAGCGCATTGGCAATTGTACCAGATGATCAATTATCCCTTGCTATTGGTAAATTAGGACAAAACGTTAAACTTGCAGTACAAGCTTCAGAATGGAGTATTGACATAAAATCTGAATCACAAGCGCAAGCAGAGGGCATTATTTATTAAAAATAAAAAACAGAAGGTGATTTTATGAAAGTAAAAAAACAACCTTTAAGAACGTGTGTTGTCACTAAGGAAGTTAAAAACAAAAAAGAACTAATTAGAATAGCAGCCACCAAGGAAGGCGTAGTTTCTGTTGATAAAACAGGAAAAGCACACGGGCGTGGAGCGTATTTAACTTTGAGCAAAGAAGTAATTGAACTGGCGAGGAAAAATAAAGCCTTAGATAAAAAGCTAGAGGTTGAAGTTCCTAAAAATATATATGATGAATTGATGGAGTTAGTCAATGAATCAAAATAATTTAGGATTAGCGTATGCTGCTAAAAAAGTAGTTCTTGGAACTGACCAAGTCATACACGCATTAAGACAAGGAAAATTATATTTAATTATCCTTGCAACGGATGCTTCTTTGAATACAAAGAAAAAAATAAATGATAAAGCCAATACGTATCACACAAAAGTATTGGAAAGACTAAATAGCGAGGAGTTATCAAAAGCAATCGGTGGCTTTAATGTCAAGGTGATTGGAATCACTGATAAAGGCTTTAGTGAGCTATTAGTCAAATAAAAGGAGTGAAGTAAAATGGCTAAAAAAATGTCAAAAAAAGATGTTAGAAAATCTAATATCCCAGTTAAAAGAGAGATTAAAACAAAAGAAGAAAAAGTTTATATATTTAAAGGCGATAACACAGTTGCTGATGTTGCAGCAGGTTTTGGAATTTCAAATGCAGTTTTAATCAAAAAATTAATGCAACTAGGTATGATGGCTAGTGTGAATTTAACCTTAGATAGAGAAACGATCGAACTTTTAGGCTTAGAATTTGACGTTAAAATCGAAGATGAAGTCATTACTGATATCACGAGATTTGATGAGTTTGAAATCGTTGATGAAGCGAAAGATTTAGAAAAAAGACCACCTATCATTACAATTATGGGGCACGTTGACCATGGGAAAACCACCTTATTAGACTCAATTAGAAAAGCAAGAGTGGTAGAAGGCGAAGCAGGTGGGATTACACAACATATTGGTGCATACCAAGTAAATCATAATGGAGAAAAAATTACCTTCATTGATACTCCAGGGCACGCAGCTTTCACAGAAATGAGAGCACGTGGAGCAAAAGTAACAGATATGTGTATTTTAGTAGTTGCGGCAGATGACGGTGTTATGCCTCAAACCATTGAAGCATTAGAACACGCTAAAGCTGCAAAAGTACCAATCATTGTTGCAGTCAATAAAATTGATAAACCAGCAGCAAATCCAGATAGTGTTATGTCAGAATTATCCAATCACGGATTATTACCAGAAGCATGGGGTGGAACAACACCTTATGTAATGGTTTCAGCTTTAAAACGTGAAGGATTAGACGAGTTATTAGATATCGTGATTTTATTAAGTGAAATTGAAGAATTAAAAGCTAACCCAAATAGATTAGCTAAAGGAACAGTTATTGAAGCTAGTTTAGACAAATCAAAAGGACCGCTTGCAACTTTTATTGTTGAAACAGGAACACTTAAAGTTGGAGACATCGTAGTTGTAGGTAGTACGTATGGAAGAATTAGAACTATGACCGATGATTTAAATAGACGCTATGAACAAGCAGGCCCATCAACACCAGTTGAAATCACGGGTTTAAATAAAGTACCTCAAGCAGGAGATGTTTTCATGGTATTTACCGATGAAAAAACTGCAAGACAAGTCGCAGAAAAAAGAGAATCACGTGAAAAAGATTTAGAATTAAAAGCGATTAAACCAAAGAGCCTTGATAATATGTTTAGCAACTTAGAAGATCAAGAAAAAGAATTAAACGTTGTTTTAAAAGGTGATGTTCAAGGATCTATTGAAGCCTTAAGAGGTATGCTACAAGAAATTGATGTAGAGGGATTTAAAGTTAATATTGTTAGAGCGGGTGTTGGAGCAATTTCTGAAAGTGATGTTACTTTAGCCAAAGCATCTGAAGCGATATTAATTGGATTTAATGTAAGACCTACTGCGTCTGTTAGAAAACACGCTGAAAATGAAGGCGTTGAAATTCGTTTATATAATGTTGTATATCGCATCATTGAAGATATTGAAAAAGCTTTAAAAGGAATGTTAGAACCAACATTTGAAGAAGTAGTTACAGGCCAAGTTGAAGTTAGAGAAACCTTTAAGGTAAGTAAAATTGGAACTATTGCAGGTTGCTATGTCACAGATGGAACAGTTGGACGTGAAGCCTTAGTTAGAGTGATTAGAGATGGAATTGTTATTTATGAAGGAAAATTAGCCTCATTAAAACGATTTAAAGATGATGTAAAAGAAGTAAAACAAGGTTATGAATGTGGGTTATCAATCGAAAACTTTAACGATTTAAAAATTGGTGATATAATAGAAGCATCCAAACTAAAAGAAGTGGAGGCTTAAAAATATGTCAATTACAATTGAAAGATTAGCAAGTTTAATTCAAAGAGAGTTAGCCATCATTGTTAATGAGGTCATTAAAAATGGTAAAATCGGGTATATTAACCTAACTGAAGTTAAGGTAACAAACGATTTATCTTTCGCAACCGTCTATTATACAATCTTAAGTGATGATAAAGAGACTATTAAATTAGCCAATGAAATCATTGAAGAGAAAAAAGCGTTAGTTCGCATGGAATTAGCTAAAAAAATTAGAAATGTGAGAAAGATTCCAAATTTAGTATTTAAATATGATGAGGCATTAGCCTATGGAAACCATATTGATGGATTATTAAAATCAATTAATAAGTAAGCAATAAAAACTAATTAGAAATACACACCCTAAAACGGTGTGTTTTTTTAAATTAGATTTCTAGAGAAAGAAAACATTCATCCATTCTTAATATGGTATAATATTTATGGTGAAATTAAATGATAGCACAAATAATGATTGATATAAAAGCGCATGAAATAAATAGACATTTTGATTATCATATTCCAAAAGACATGATCAACGATCTTGAAAAAGGAATGAGAGTGATTGTTCCTTTCGGTAATAGTAAACGCATGGGATATGTTGTTAATATCATCAATGAAAGTATTCATGCAACACGTAAAATAGAATCTATTTTAGATATAAGTCCTACATTAGATGAGGAGCTTTTTTTACTGGCAGATCATCTACTAGAAACGCCATTTGTCCTCAAAAGTGCAGTATATGAAACCATTATTCCTTCTGAACTACTTATGCAATATAAAAAACAAGTTCAACTCATTAAAATCGATGAAATACCTAGCCATTTAAAAGATAAATTTAACCGCCATTTACAATGGATATTAACGTCAAAAGATAGAGTCTATTATCAAGAATTAAAAAGATTAGAAAAGCAAAAAATAGTAAGCATTAAAAATATTTTACTACCCAGACAAAAAGAAAAATTAGAAACCTTATATACACTAAATAAAACCCATACAGCAAAAATAACAAAAAAACAACAAGAGTTTTTAGAAAACTTAGAAAAACCTATGCTAAGAAAAGAAGCTTTAGAACTAACAACACCAGCAATTATTAGTACACTTGTTAAAAATAACGTTTTACTTGAAACACAGGAAGTTGTTAAAAGAGAAATTAACCATTTATTTAATTTAGAAGATAAAAAAATTATTTTAAACCCATCACAACAAATTGCCTATCAATCGATAGATCAAAATAAATACCATACTTACTTATTACATGGTATTACAGGATCAGGAAAGACAGAAGTATACATTAAACTAATTGAAGATATGTTTTCTAAAAATAAAAAAACATTAATTTTGGTGCCTGAAATTATGCTCATTGCGCCACTAGCACAAAGACTAAAAGCAAGATTTGAAAAAGAAGAAGTAGCTATTTTACATAGTGGATTAAGTTCAGGAGAACGATATGACCAATATCAAAGCATCAAAGACCAAACAGTTAAAATTATTTTAGGAACTAGAAGTGCTATTTTCTCACCAATAGATGACCTAGGGCTCATTATCATTGATGAAGAACATGATGCTTCCTATATCCAAGATGATAAAATCCCATATGATACTAGAGAACTTGCTAAAATAAGAGCTAAGTATCATAAAATACCTTTAATTTTAGGCAGTGCAACGCCTTCAATTGAATCATATTATAATGTTGAAAAAAAGCAATATAAACTATTAGAACTTAAAGAAAAAGCAGTCAATCAAACACCTGTAAAAATAGATCTTATAGACATGACAGAAGAGTTAAAAAAAGGGAACATTACACCTTTTTCAAATAAATTATTTGAAAAAATTAATCAAGCACTGAGTCAAAAAGAACAAGTCATTATTTTAATGAACAGAAAAGGATATGCACCGTTTGTAATGTGTAGGCATTGTGGCGATGTTCCAAAGTGTGATAACTGTCAAATAAGTCTAACGTATTATAAACAAAAAAATATCTTAAAATGTCAACATTGTGGCTATGAAGAACCATTTGATAAAACTTGTAAAACATGTCATAAACCAACCAAAAAAGAAGTAGGTGTTGGTATTGAATATATTGAAGAACAATTAAACAAACACTTTTCAGCCAAAGTTCTTAGATTAGATGCCGACACAACGTTAAAGAAAAATAGCCATGAACAAATATGGGATGATTTTTTCAATAAAAAAGCAGACATTTTGCTAGGGACTCAAATGGTTGCTAAAGGACTAGATTTTCCTAATGTGACCTTAGTAGGTATCATCATGGCAGACGGACTATTAAAAATTCCAAGTCATCATGCTACTGAAAAAACATTTCAACTCATCACACAGGCCTCAGGCCGATCAGGCAGGCATAAAAAGGGTGATGTAGTTATACAAGCTTATGATACAACACATTATGCAATAAAAAACGCTATAAAAGGAGATTATAAAGGATTTATTAATCAGTTAATGTATGAAAAAAGAATCCAAAAAATGCCACCATACCAACAAATGAGTCAACTACTTATAGAAAATGAATCATACTTAAAAACATTTCAAGAAGCGCATAGAATTAAAGATATACTATCATTAAGTGATATAACAGTTTTAGGACCAACGCCTTCTTTAATTCAAAAAAGAAACAAAAAGTATCGAGCTATTATTACACTTAAGTATCAAAAATTACCAGAAGATTTTGAAGACACTATAAACCAAAATAAAGCGTTAGACACGCAGGTTTATTTTAATAAGTATGGCACATTATATTAAAAGAAAGAAGGAATCAAAATGATTGTATTTATGGGAACCCCTGAGTTTGCAGCACCTATTTTGCAAATGTTAATTGATAAAAATTATCCAGTGGGTCTAATTGTTACTCAACCTGATAAGAAAGTAGGACGAAAGCAAAAAATTGAGTTTTCACCAGTCAAACAAATTGCTATAAATCATAACATTGAAATATTTCAACCACATAAAATGAAAGATGAATATGCATACATTCTTTCAAAGAAACCTAAATTAATCATTACAGCTGCCTATGGTCAAATTTTACCAAAAGCACTATTAGAAGAAGTTCCTGCGATTAACATACATGGTTCTTTACTACCAAAATATCGAGGTGGAGCACCTATTCAATATGCACTGTTTAATGGAGAAGAAAAAACAGGTGTTACATTAATGGAAATGGTTTATAAAATGGATGCAGGAGATATGATTGCCAAAAGCGAAGTTATTATTGAAAAAACAGATGATTACCAAAGTTTATCTCAAAAATTAAGTTTAGCGGGCAAAGAACTATTAGAAAAACATTTAGATGATATTTTAACTGGAAATTATAAAAAAGAAAAACAAGATGAATCAGAAGTAACGTTTGCTTATACCATTAAAAAGGAAGAAGAAAAAATTGATTGGCAAAAAGAAACGAAATTCGTTTTAGGAAAAATAAAAGGTTTATCACCAAACGTGGGTGCTTACACCGTAGTCAATCAAACACAAATAAAAATCTATGAAGCAGAAAAAAGTGATATAATAGTAAGTACCACACCTGGTATCATACATATTAAGGATAAAAAAATTTATGTATCAACGCTTGATGGCACTATCCAAATTTTAACTCTGCAACAACAAGGTAGAAAAAAACTTAGTGCCAAAGACTTTTTAAACGGTCAAAATATTATTCAAAATAACGATAAATTCGAATAAAAAGGAGAGCATTATGGCTAAGGAAAAAAAACTTGTATTCACTCAGCAAGAAATGCTGAAAATGAACAAAGAAACATTAGAAAGACGTGGTGTCACCATTAATGATATTGCGGAGTTAGCACACGCTCAACAATCAAGATACACCAAAGGAATTCCTTTTGAACTATGTGTTGAGTCAGTTGAAAGAATTTTATCTTTTAGAGATATTTTCCATCATGTCCAACTATCTGCAGAAATAGATAGATTAGCAGAAGAAGGCTTATTTCAAGGACCAATCCAAGATATTCTTTATGAAGATTTAGGTTTATTTGGAATCGATGAACTCATGGGGATTGACGTTGCAGGAAATTATGGAACCATTGGGGTTACTAACTTTGGTGAAATTGATGTTAGTAAACGAGGTATTGTAGAAAAACTTAATGAAGAAGGTAAAAAAGAGGGCAAATGCCATACTTTCTTAGATGATATTGTAGGTGCAGTTGCTGCCGCGGCCTCAACTAGAGTTGCTCAAGTATTAAATGAAGAATTAGCACATGAGTCAGGAGATTATCATAAGACAAGTATCTTTGATTATATCGACAACGAAGAATAAAACTAGGTGATTTTATGAAAAAAGTGAAAACCAAAAAACTTAGTATTAAAACCCTTGGCTTTAATTTATTTGCCAAGTTTTTTGGTTTTGATGAAGGTATAGATATTGCAAATGATATAGAAGTATTACACAGAAGAAATATTGTAATAAAGAATATCATTTTCATGTCGAATATGTTATATACAGCCATCTTTTTTGCTGTATCATTATCAACAAATAGTCAAAGTGACTGGCTCTTAACAGTTTTGATTTTTCCAGTTACATATGTGATTAATAAGGTCTTAAAAAAACTTATACAAGATAAAGAACAAACCAAACAACAAGTAGCAATGTATGTTGCTGCCTTTTATATGTTTCTATCAGCGATTTTGGTTTATATAAAAATATATCCACAAAATCAATATTTAGAAACTGCGGCATATACTTTAATTTATTATGCTTTAGTCGTTATTTCCTTATATCAAGATAAAAAATTACTGAGCAGTTCATTTTTAAGTATGTTAACCATTCTAACCATCGTTCATTTTGTCATTACTTATAACATACCATCACAAAATCTAAGCATTGCCGAATTTTTAACCGCACTATTCACCAAACCAGAATTTGTTGATATTTTAGTTAGAACGGCATTATTCATTGTTTTCTATTTAGTTGTTTATGTGATTGTTTCTATAGGGCAACAGTTACAAGAAGAAAGAAAAAAGGAACTTATCAAAAGAAGACAAGTTCAAGATGATTTTTCAAGAATAGTTACTAACCTGTTTTCCGTGGTCTTTTCCTCTTCATACACACTTTTAGATAAAAAGCACGCTTATCAAGTTTTAGAGATTGCAACCAAACTGGCTGAATATTATAATATATCAGATGAAGATAAACAATACTTAAACGAATATGCCTTAGTGCATCTTCGATATGATGAGATCAGTAACATTATGAGTCAAGAAATAAGTTTTGATGAAACATCTTACCAACAATTAAAAGAAAAAACACAATTAGGATCTAAAATCGCAAAACGATTACAGCTTGCACAAAAAGCAGATGATATTGTTAGGTCACATTATGAAGGTTCAGCTGATGAAAAATTCAAAGCTGATATGAATAAAATCCAACCTGAAATCATTTCTCAAATCATTTTACTAGCAGATGTTTATGTTACTCTAAGAAATGCAAAACCATATAAAAGACCACAAAATCATTCAGCTAGTATCGAAATTTTTTCAAAAACACTCACCGATTATTTTGATTATAAACTGCAAGAAAGATTTATAACTTATAGCAATGAAATAAAGGAAATATTTAATGGTCTTTAGACTTTACAAAACCATATTAATATAGTAGAATAAATAAGCACTATACTTAAAAAGTTCATATCAAACTTATTAAGAGCTATTGAGGCGTAAGTGGCCGATGAAATAGCAGCAACCTACTTAAATTAGGTGCTCACCACTAAGGAGGAAACTCATCAATAAGGGAAATAAGCTTCCTTATTTGGGAGCTTATTTTTTTATAAGAAAGAAGGAGAAAAAAATGTATCAATTATTTTCAAGTGAGTCTGTAACAAAAGGACATCCAGACAAAGTTGCTGATAATATTTCTGATGCAATATTAGATGAAATATTAAAGCAAGACCCAGAATCAAGAGTTGCTGTTGAAACAGCGGTAACAACCAATACAGTTATTGTCTTTGGTGAAGTCACTACCAAAGCTAAAATAAATGTAGAAAAAATCGTTAAAGAAACGGTTAAATCTATAGGATATGATAAAAAAGAATATTTATTTTCATATGATAATCTAGAAATCATCAACAAAATTCATACACAGTCACCTGACATAGCGATGGGTCTTGACAAAGAAGATCAAGGCGCAGGAGACCAAGGGTTAATGTTTGGTTTTGCAAAAAACGATACGCCAACCTACATGCCATTACCTATCGATTTGGCACACAAACTAGCTTTAAGATTAACTCAAGTAAGAGAAGAACGCATCATCAGTGGTTTAAGACCAGATGGTAAAACACAAGTAACCATCGCTTATGATAAAAATAAACCTGTTTATATCGATAGCGTTGTTTTATCTACCCAACATGATGAGGACATCACGCAAGAAACATTACATAAAAAAATTATGGAACATGTTTTTTTACCAGTATTGCCAAAAGAGTTATTAACTGAAAAAACAAAATATTTTATTAACCCAACCGGAAGATTTGTTATTGGAGGTCCACATGGAGATTCTGGTTTAACTGGAAGAAAAATTATTGTAGATACTTATGGTGGATACTCAAGACATGGTGGTGGAGCATTTAGTGGTAAAGATCCATCTAAAGTAGACAGAAGTGCTGCTTATATGGCGCGCTATTTAGCAAAAAACATTGTAGCTTCACAAATTGCTGAAATGTGTGAAATACAACTTTCATATGCTATTGGTGTTTCAGAGCCGGTAGGTATTTATATAGATACTTTTAAAACCGGAAAAGTAGCTGATGAAAAAATCCTTGAAACCATCAAAAAACATTTTGATTTAAGACCGGCAAGTATTATTAAGTATCTAGATTTAAAAAAACCCATCTATAAAAATACTGCAGCTTACGGACACTTTGGACGTAATGATGTAGATTTTACATGGGAACGCACAAATAAAATTGATATTTTCAAAGATTTAGTGTAAAATAAAATAAGATTTAGATCACAAACTAAAAGGAGGAACAGAATATGTTTCCAATATTACTTAATGCACTTTCAGTAACACTCGTTATCTTAGGTATCGTGGTATTACTATTAGTGATCATCGTTTCTTGGTATATAGGCACCATTAATATGTTTAATAGAACACTAGTAAAAATAGATGAGTCAGAATCAAGTATCGATATTGCACTGACAAAAAGATATGATGTGTTAACAAAACTAGTTTCAGCAACCAAGGGATATGCTAAACATGAATCAGAAACATTAGCAAAAATCATTGAAATGAGACAACCTGCTAGAAACGCAAGTATTCATGATAAACAAGAATTCGCAAATGAATTAACTAGAGGATTACAAGCTGTTAACGTTGTTGTAGAACAGTATCCTGATTTAAAAGCATCTAAGAACTTCTTAAGTCTTCAAAATGCAACTCTTGAAGTAGAAGAAAACTTACAAGCCGCTAGAAGAGTTTATAATTCAAATGTATCATTCTATAATCAAAGAATAGTTTCATTTCCTGCAAGCATCATAGCAAATGCTAAAGGATTTGTTAAAAGAGACTTCTTTGAAGCAGAAGAAATCAAAAGAAATGACGTTGAATTTAATTTCTAAAAGTGAACGAGGTTCACTTTTTTTTCTATATAATCTATATAAAGAGCAAAAAAATAAATTTTAAAACCAAGGAAACGATAAACTCATAGAAATTCATTATTTTATAAGTAAAAAACATCATTTGTGGTAAAATAAAGTTAGGTGATTATATGAAAAAGAAATTAGAAACCTTAGAAAAACTTAGGGAAGAACAATATAAAAAGTATATAAGGATGACCGCTATAGGGGGCTTTTTTTTAGTTGTTGCAATTATTAGCCTTATTTTTGATTTCTACATCGGTATGATTATAGGTATGATCATCGCAGTGGTAATGTTTGTTTTATCCCATTCAGAAAAGACTAAGTTTTCTAACATGTATAAAGACCAACTCATGCTTGCTTTATTAACTGACATGTATGAAGAACCCACTTATAACCGAAAAGGAAGTATTCCAAGAAGTGTTATTGATAGCACTAAACTTACAGCAAGAGCAGATAGATTTACAGGGGAGGATCATATTACCGGTAAATATAAAGGTGTTTCATTTGAAGTTTGTGATGTTAGAATGGAAGAATTAAGAACTACCTCAAATGGAAAAACCACCACTACTACGTATGTAACCTACTTTTTAGGCAGATGGATGATTTTTAGATTTAACAGAGACTTTAAAGAAGAATTACGCATCGTAGAAAAAGGACTTTTTGGAGCATCTTATATGCCGAAAAAACAAGTAAAAGTTGAAACAGAAAGTATTGAGTTTAACAAAAAATTTAGAATCAGCGCAACATCTGAACAATATGCATTCTACCAAATCACACCATCTATGCTAGAAAAGCTACAAACATTAGAGAAAATGTTTAAAGGTCATATTTCGTTTTTATTTAGAGGAAATGAATTACACATTGCCATTAATGACAACAAAAACACATTAGAACCTAAATTTCATACGAAATTAACAGAAGAAAGCATTAAGCCACATTTAATCGATATCGATATTTTTGCTGCCATTATCAATGAATTTAAACTAGATTCAGCTAAATTTCAGGAGTCAAGTCAATGAGTTATGTTAAAATGATAAGACAACAAATAGGAAACCAAGCACTTTTTGTGCCATGTTCCGGTGTTATTATCTATCAAGATAACCAAATCCTTTTACAACAAAGAAAAGATAATGGCCTTTGGGGATTGCACGGAGGCGCTTTAGAAATTAAAGAAACTTTCTTAGAGGCTGCCCAAAGAGAACTTAAAGAAGAAACAGGCCTTATAGGCCTAAATTTTAAACCCTTTAAATTGTATGCAGGAAAAGATATATATATTAAATACCCTAATGGAGATTTAAGTTATTTAATCAATCAAGTCTATATACTAACTCAATTTGAAGGTAACATTATAAGTCAAACAGATGAAGTTTTGAATTTAAAATGGTTTAAAATATCAGAATTACCATTTAAAGAAATTTTACCGATTGATCAAATCGTTTTAAAAGACTTCATAGAATCAATAAAACAAGGAGAGTCGTCATGTTAAAAAATCTTTTTAGTTCAACCAAAAAAGAATTAAAATATGCAAGAAAAATTGCAGATCAAATATTTAAATTAGAACCAGAAATCCAAAAATTAAGTGATCAAGAAATTAAAGATTATACTGAAAAACTTAAAAAAAGATACCAAGAAGGAGAGACGTTAGATCAACTATTAGTAGAAGCATTTGCTTTAGTTAGGGAAGCGTCCTTTAGAGTTACAAAAATGTCTCCATATTATGTACAAGTACTTGGAGCAATAGCTATTCATCGTGGAAACATTGCAGAAATGAAAACCGGTGAAGGTAAAACTTTAACATCAGTTATGCCAGCATATTTAAACGCTTTAAACAATGAAGGTGTTCATATTGTAACAGTCAATGAGTACCTTGCTAAAAGAGAGGCAGAAGGAGAAATTGGTGATATTTTCCGCTTTTTAGGGTTAACAGTTGGCTTAAACCTAAGAGATCTTGATAGCGAACAGAAAAAAGAGGCCTATGCTTCAGATATATTATATTCTACTAACAGTGAATTAGGATTTGACTACTTAAGAGATCATATGGTTTTATATGCTAAAGATATGGTTGCTCAAAGAGGATATAATTATGCGATCATAGATGAGGT
The DNA here is from genome assembly GCA_012519065.1 of Phytoplasma sp. GTDB lineage: Bacteria > Bacillota_I > Bacilli_A > Acholeplasmatales > Acholeplasmataceae > Alteracholeplasma. The sequence continues at coordinate 26,159 of JAAYQV010000033.1, read as the reverse complement.
AGACTCTATTTTAATTGATGAGGCAAGAACCCCATTAATTATTTCTGGAGGCGCTAAAAATACTCAAAATCTATATCAACAAGCAGATAGATTTGTTAAATCACTTAAAAAAGAGGAATTCATCATTGATATAGAATCAAAAACCATTGAGTTAACAGAAGAAGGCATTAACAAAGCCGAATCTGTTTTCCAAATCTCTAACCTTTATGACTTAAGATATGTTTCCTTATTACATCATATTAACAATGCACTTAGAGCAAACTATATTATGTCTAAAGATAAAGAATATGTGGTTGATAACAACGAAGTTTTAATTGTAGACCAATTTACAGGCCGTATTTTAAGAGGTCGACAATTTAGTGAAGGACTACATCAAGCCATCGAAGCTAAAGAAAATGTAGAAATTAAAAAAGAAACTGTAACAGTTGCAACAATTACATACCAAAACTTTTTTAGAATGTATAAAAAACTATCTGGAATGACGGGTACAGCAAAAACAGAAGAAGATGAATTTAGAGATATTTATAACATGGAAGTTATCGAAATTCCTACCAATTTACCAGTAATCAGAGAAGATAGTACCGATTTACTTTATGCAACAAAGGAAGAAAAATTTGAAGCTTTATTACAAGAAGTCAAAGAAAGACACGAAAAAGGACAACCACTTCTTATTGGTACTGTTGCAGTTGAAACCTCAGAAGAAATTTCATTACTTTTAAGAAAAAACCGTATTCCACATGAAATATTAAACGCTAAAAACCATGAAAGAGAAGCTGAAATCATTGCCAAAGCAGGATTAAAAGGTTCTGTGACAATCGCAACCAATATGGCCGGTCGTGGGACGGACATCAAATTAGGTGAAGGTGTTAAAGAACTAGGTGGACTAGCTGTTTTAGGAACAGAAAGACATGAATCTAGACGTATTGATAATCAATTGCGTGGTCGTGCGGGAAGACAAGGAGATCCAGGGTATTCAAAATTCTTTGTTTCAGGTGAAGATGAACTACTGATAAGATTTACAGGAGATAGATTCAGATCTATTGTTGAAACTATGAAAAAGGTTAACGGACCTGGCGTACCTTTACAATCTAAAATGTTATCTAAATTTGTTACAAACGCTCAAAAGAGAATTGAGGCAAATAACTATGATGCTCGTAAGAACGTTTTAAAATACGATGATGTCTTACGTATTCAAAGAGAAATTATTTATGAACAAAGAAGAGATGTACTAACCCTACCTTCAATTGAAGACAAAGTCATTAAAATGATCAATGAAAGCATTGAATCAGAAGTGGCACCATTTATTGTAGAAGTTGGAAGAAATAAGTATGATATCAACGATGAAGGACTCATTCAACATCTAGAAAATACATTATTTTATAAAGATACATTTGATATTAAAATATTAGAACAATTAGATGAAAAAGAACTAGTAGAACATATTAGACAAAAAGCATTAAAAGAACTAGAAATTAAAAAAGAAACAACTCCACCTGAAGTATATAACGAATTTTTAAAAGTTATTATGTTACGTATGATTGATACGTATTGGATGAGACACATTGATATCATGAGTGAATTACGCCAAGGAGTTAGACTGCAAGCCTACGGGCAACAAAACCCTTTAATCATCTATCAACAAGAAGGAAAAAGATTGTTTGATGAAATGATTTATAACATTGCTAAAGATGTAACAAAATATGCTGTAATGGCAAGAATTCAAGTCAATATTACACGTGAAGCAGTTGTAAAAGGGACACGCACCAATGATGGTGAATCCAATGCACCAAGAAAACAAAGAGTTAGAAAACATCGAGGCAAAAATGTTCCTTGGGCATAATGAAGGTGAGTTTTTAAGATGGAAAGATATGAAGTAAACAAAACATTAGAACAATTTAAAATAAGCATTGATGCATTAGAAAAAGCAATCAACATAGAAGAACAACAAGCACGTCTTTTAAGTTTAAATGAAAGTATGCATGACCCGCTTTTTTGGAATAATACCAGTCAAGCAAAAAAAGTAACTCAAGAAGCTAATCAAATCCAATCAACCTTAGACACTATTAAAAAAATCAAACAAGATTATGATAATTTAATTGATTGGTTTGAACTGAGTGAAGAACAAACAGAAGAATGGTTTTTATTAGAAACTGATATAGAAAAACTATCAAAAACTATTAAGTCCTTTGAAATAGAAGTTTTATTAAGTGATGAATATGATCCTAATAATGCCATCTTAATTCTACATTCTGGCGCCGGAGGTACTGAGTCACAAGACTGGTGTGAAATGCTGTTTAGAATGTATCAAAGATATGCTCAAAGAAAAAAATTTAAAGTAGAAATACTAGACTATCAAGATGGTGAAGAAGCAGGGATTAAAAGCGTTACAATGGCCATTAGAGGACCTTTTGCTTATGGATATCTAAAAGCAGAACGCGGTGTACATCGTTTAGTTAGGATATCACCATTTGATTCAAACGCTAGAAGACATACATCATTTGTATCATGCGATGTAATGCCTGAAATAGATGATGCAGTTAATATAGATATTAAAGATGAAGATATTAAAGTAGACGTATATAGAAGTAGTGGGGCAGGCGGTCAATCAGTTAATACAACAGACTCTGCAGTAAGAATCACCCATCTACCAACCGGGATTGTTGTCACCTGTCAAAATGAAAGAAGTCAAATCAAAAACAGAGAAACAGCAATGTCTATTTTAAAATCACGACTGATACAAGAAGAAATAAGAAAAAAAGAAGAAGAACTTTCAAATATCAAAGGTGAACAAAAAGATATCGGTTGGGGATCTCAAATTAGATCATATGTTTTTCATCCATACCAAATGGTAAAAGACCATAGAACTAACTTTGAGGTATCTCAAATAGATCAAGTGATGGATGGTGAAATAGATCAATTCATCAATGAGTATTTAAAAAAGGGAGAGTAGTAGGCATGCGTGAAAAAGTATTTGAATGGGTAGAAATCACATTAGGTGTTACTCTACTTGCAGTAGGCTTCTATTTTTTCCTTTCAGCAACCAATTTAGTTACAGGTGGAGTTACTGGTTTAAGTGTCTTAATCAGGCCTTTTAAGCTAATGCCAGACTCGATTTTCATATTACTTATGAACATCGTTGCTCTTTTAGTAGGATGGTGGATTTTAGGAAAAAGCTTCTTTTACAAAACGTTTTATGCCACGTTGTTATATCCAGGATTAATTTTTATCTTTGAGATTCTTTTCCCTAATGACCAAGTAATCATTAATCAAATTGATTCTAACTATCAACTTCTGATCACTGCTATTTTTGGCGGAATCTTTGTAGGAGTTGGTATGGGACTTGTCATTAGAAATAATTCAACGACTGGTGGAATGGATGTTTTCCAAAGAATTTTAAGCATTAAATTACACATTCCTTTTTCAGTAGCTCTTTATTTAATTGATGGAATCATCGTTTTACTAGGAGCAACCATTGCATTTCAAAATGTCTTTTTTGCGATTATCTCAATTTTTGTTACCGGCGTTTTAATTGAAAAAGTAGCGGTTATGGGAAGAACAAGTTACACTGTTTTTATCGTAACTAAGGAAGCAGATAAAATGCGAAATAACATCATAGAAAAACTGGATAGAGGCTTAACAAAAATATCAGTTAAAGGTGGATATAAAGATGAAGATAGGACAATGATTATTTGTACTTTATATCGCCAGCAACTGTATATATTAAAAAAACTAATAGACGAAAGTGATCGCAAAGCTTTTACTATCATTGTAAAAACCAATGAGGTAATAGGGGAAGGCTTTTGGAAAGGAGTTTAAAAATGATACGTGATAACAAAATGAGTCAAAAGATAGTATTATTCGTCGTGATATTCTTACTACCTTTAGCCTTTATTTTGGGATTTTACAGTTCTAAAACAGTGAACGTAAGATATCAAAGAAACCAAGTAGAATCAGAACTACAATATTTATTAGAAAACTACGCAATGTATGCAGATGACAACTATGACCAAGAGGTTGTTTTGCACGCCAAGTTATTAGGGATGCTTTATTTGATGGAAGATCCATATGCTGATATTATTTATAGCAATGGAGGAACAGAAACCTCATTGAGAACCAAAGAATCATCAAATAAAAAAATAGGTATCACCTTTAGATTTACAACATACAATGAACTAGAAATAATCGATGTAGCAAGGGATAGTGATGCTTTTGGTAAAATATTTCCAGGAGATATCATTATAGGGGCTTATGTTAACGATACCTTAGAAAGATTTAGAAATAAAACACAAGTACAAATTACTAACATGCTACAATATAAAAATAATCCAACCATCAAACTATTGGTTCAAAGAGAAGATCAAGAATTTGTGTTTGAAATAGAGTATAAAGAAGTTTCAACCAACCAATATGTAAAAGCAGAAATGATTAACCAAGATACTGGATACATTAAGCTAACTCAATTTGAAAGAGGTTCTGCACAAGAATTTACTCAAGGATTAATGAGTCTAGAAAATCAAAATATGGAAAAATTAATCATCGATTTAAGAGACAATCCAGGTGGATATGTTAGTGAACTAGATTTAATCATTCAGCAATTAGTGCCACAAAAAGGAACTTCTTCAAACGTTGGGAATGCAGTATTTAAAACACAAACCTATAAAACCATTCAAGACTCATATACAAGCATTATTTATGCAAATAAAAACTTAGAAAATAAAACTTATTTAAACAATATAGCTATTTTAGTTAATGAAAATTCTGCATCAGCAGCAGAAGGATTAACCTCAGTCTTACAAAGCCAAAATAACGCAAAAGTTATTGGGAAACCTACATATGGCAAAGACTTATATCAAACAACTGTTCAAATTGGTCAAAGTGACTATTACTTTAAATATACAGAAGGACATTGGTTATATAAAAACACAGAAAATAAATTTGTGACTTTAACCCAACAACCTATTTTAAATGAAAGCACAGAGTTATCAGAAATATATTTAGAAGACTTAAACATTAGACAAAATCTAAAAGATATTGAAATTACTTATCAAAATCAATTGATATCAGAAAGACTATTTTTAGAGTATTTATATGGAAACCCTATTACAAATGATACTGAGCTTAATGCAGCATTAAAAAGATTGGCAAATGAAAATGGGCATCTTTATATAGATAATTTATATGATTCTAATCTATCTAACATTTTGACTCAAAAATATTATGAAAAACTAGTAAACATCAATAACGATGCATATGTTAAATATGCACTCAATTACTTTAATGAAATTCAGCCATGACAGTTACAAAGATAGAAAAAAAAGGTAAGAATTATTTAGTCACTCTTAATCAGGAAACAGTAGAATTAACTGAAGAAACAATGCTTTTTTATAGAATATCTAAAGGGAAAGTTATTTCTGATAGTATCGATGAGATTAAAGAAAAAAATTTATATTATTTAACATATCAAAAAGTGATCAGAAAATTAAAATATCCAAAATCAAGTCATGAAATTATAAAGTATCTAGAAAAAGAAAAACTAGATCAAAAAAACATCAATGAAATGATGAAAGAACTTAAAGAAAAAAAACTGATTGATGATCATAAATTAATTGAAAATATCATTACCTATACCAATCAAAGTAGAAATAAAATCAAACTAAAACTACTTCAAAAAGGGTTTATAGAATCAGATTTTCAAGATCTACTTCAAAAGAAAGATGAAAATATTTGGTTAGAAAAAGATTTTCACAAATTGGTTTTAAAACATCAAAAAGAGAGTCAAGCTGTTGCGAAAATTAAAATAGAACGTTCTTTACTAAGTAAAGGATATGCCTATCATCATATTAAAGAGATTATGAATCAAATAAATCAGTATGACTTTAATCCAGAAGCCATTAATAAAGACTATAAAAAATGGTATCAAAAATATCAAGATGAGCAAAAAACGATAAAAAAATTATTAACATTAGGCTATTCTTATCAAGAAATTAAAGACACCATAAAAAAACACTTCACTGAATGAAGTGTTTTATTTTTTATAAATTACTTAATATTAAAAAAATTAGATAAATATTTAGCAACGCCATCATCGTCATTATCAAACTCACTGACAAAAGAAGTATGTCCTATCACATCAGGGAAAGCATTTTTCATTACAACACCATAAGTAGCAAAACTAAGCATTTCTAAGTCATTAGCGCCATCACCAAAAGCCATAATATGATCCGATTTAATACCATATAATTTAGCAACATAATCCAAGGCACTAGCTTTTGAAATTCCTGGAACATAAAATTCATAAATAGCATGTTTACTATCACTACCCCAAAATCTATACTGAAGGCGTCCTTTAAACTCATTAGAAATTAAGTTCTCAAATTCATCTTTATACTGAGTAGAAACCAAGTAAATAGCGCCTGTTGGGGCTATATCTAATTGATCAAAATCAGTATGAATCACTTCTTTACTATTTTCTTTAAAGATCTTTCTTAAAATAGAAGTATCTTGATAAGAATAACTAACATCCCCTTCGCTAAAAAAAGCAGAAACTAAAAAAGGTTTACTTTTTTTAAATAGCTCGTGAGCTACATCCAATTCAATACGCTTAATCACAGGGACAAAATTTTCATCATCTGGCAATCTAATAGAACCACCATTATCTGAAATCAAAGGGGTATCTAAATTTAGCTGATAATAAAAATCAATACAAGCGTGGTAAGGACGACCTGTTGCAATGACTAAAACATGTCCTAAATCTTTAAGTTTTTTAATAGTAGAAATAGTATAATTAGACAACTGACTTTGGTTATTTAAAAGAGTGCCATCTAAGTCTAATGCAATTAAAAATTTTTCCATAATATCACTCCACACTCATTATCGCATAAAAATGACTAAAAACCAAGATGAATAAAATTATAACTTTAAGATACGTTTAGTGTATAATAAAAGAGAAAGGAAATGATAAAGATGCTTTTTTTAAAAATAGCCGGAATAGAAATTAATTTAACCATTTTAATCAGCTTTTTTTCTGGTATATTGATGGGCATGTTAATCATTGCTCTTTTATATCTTTTTTCAGTCATTAAAGGATTAAAACAACCATTTAAACATCATGACGTACAAGAAGAAGATATTGATGAAGAAGAAATCAAATGGCTCATTAAAGATGCGCAAAATCAGTTTAACAATAAAACAGAGCGTGAGTTAGAAGGCTATGGTACAATGTTGTTGCGCATCAACAAAGATTTAGCTAGAGATATTGCGACAAAATTTTATCCTAAATCTAAATATCCATTTTTAGAATTAACTATTGATGAGGGACTAGCGCTTATCGGTTATATAGAAAAAAGAGTGGATGAATTATTTGAAGCTAAGTTTTTGAAAATGTTTCGAGGGCTAACCATCCGAAGAATCGTAGAATTAAAAGATACAAAGGATGTTATTGAAAATACAAAACTAGGAAAAACAGCTAAGAAATACAACAAAGTTACCAGTGCTATTTTTGCAACCTTAAATGCAGTCAATCCAGTTTATTGGTTTAAAAAAGTAGTTGTGAATAATGTTATGAACATGGTAATGGTGAAAATCGGCTTAGTTATCATTGGTATTACAGGTGAAGAAACTTATAAAATATACAGTAAAAAAGTCTTTAATGAAGAAAGAAGTATTGACAGTAATTTAGAAGATATTTATCAAGAAATCAATCAAAACATTGTGGAGGGCTTAAATGAAGAAAAGTAAAAAAAATAAAAAAGTAGAAACACAACTAACACCAGCTTTCAAAATCCCACAAATTGCAAAAATTGAAGGTATAAGAGGTGCAAAAAAATATGAAAGAACACCTTTTGTTTCCCCTCTTTTTGGAACTAAAGTAAAAGATGAAGTTGTTGCTCCATACGATGTAAAATTAGAGGGAGATAAAATCAAAAAATACGATGCCTTTAGAACCAATCCTAAACAAGCAGTTAGAGGCAATTATTATGAGTTTGATGTAATCACACAAAAAACAAGAAGTGATGTTTTTGGTGGAGATGCTTTTACTGAAAAGAAGCAAACTACCCCTTCTGTTTCATATGAAGATACAAGATATGAACCAATCAAACCGATTATTACGCCAAAAGAAACGCAAGAACCATCGTTAAGTTGGTTAACACCCAAAACAGTTGCAACCAACTTATCTCCAGAAGAAAATGATATAAATATTCCATTATTTGAAAGAGAAGCCGTTTTATCAACCGGCTTTGAACAAGTAGAAACTAAAATAGAACCATCCTATGAAGAACCAAAAAACGACATACCAAAACCGTTATTTAAAAAACAAAACACGTATAGATTACCAGATGTTTCTATGTTTAAAAAAATAAAAAGAGACCAAGAAAGTAGACCACAATGGTTATTAGATCAAATTGATATCATTGATCGAACGCTACAAGATCATGGGGTTGAAGGACACGTAACAGGTAGTACCAAAGGTCCAACAGTAACAAGATATGAAATAGCTTTAGAGCCAGGTGTCAATGTTAGAAAAGTAGTTACGATACAAGATAACTTAATGATGAACCTTGCAGCGACTAGTTTAAGAATAGAAGCACCTATTCCAGGAAAAATGTATGTAGGAATAGAAGTGCCTAATAAAGAAACAGAAATTGTTGCTTTTGGTAATGTTGTTGATCAAAAAGAGTTTTTAGAAGACCATGATCATCCATTAAAAGTTGCTCTAGGTGTAGACATTGATGGAAAAAACATATATGTAGACATTGCAAAAATGCCACATGGACTAATTGCAGGAGCAACCAATAGTGGAAAAAGCGTTTCAGTGAACACGATTTTAGTTAGTTTACTTTTAAAAAACACCCCAGAACAGTTAAAACTTATCTTAATAGATCCAAAAATGGTAGAATTAACGCCTTATAACGATCTTCCTCACTTGATCACCCCAGTTATTACAGATGCTAAAATGGCAGCATCTGCTTTAAAATGGGCTGTTGATGAAATGGAAAATAGATACAAACGTTTTGCAGGTGCTAGAAGTAGAGATATTAAATCTTATAATGAAAACATCGATAAAGGGTTAATTGATGGAGATCACATGCCTTATTTAGTTATTATCATTGATGAATTAGCCGACTTAATGATGGTTGCTGCAAATGATGTAGAAGATGCGATTCAAAGATTAACTCAAAAAGCTAGAGCCGCAGGAATTCACTTATTAGTAGCTACCCAAAGACCGACAACAGACGTTGTCAAAGGGACTATTAAATCGAATATCCCTACTAGAATCGCCTTTAAAGTTGCTTCTTTTGTAGACTCAACAACCATATTAGATAATGCAGGGGCAGAAACACTCTTAGGTCGCGGAGATATGTTGCTAAAAGAAAGTGATCGAGCCATTCGACTTCAAGGGGCATACATTCCAGATGATGAAATTTATGAGGTCACAGATTTTATTAGAGCACAAAGAGAACCAGACTATATCTTTGAACACGAAGCACTTACCAGACAAATTGAATTCAGAGAAACTGCATCTGATGAATTGTTTGAAGCAGTAGCACGCTATGTGGTAAGTGAAAATGTAGCCTCTATTAATACCATAACTAAAGAATTTAGCATTGGATTTAACCGAGCACAAAAATTAATGACACTATTAGAACAATACAACATTGTTTCAGAAAGCCAAGGAACTAAAGCTAGAGAGGTTTTAGCAACCGAGGCGGATTTAGAACAGATATTTAATTAAAAACAGAAAAGAGGGGCAAAATGAAGCAAATACAATGGTTTCCAGGCCATATGTTTAAATCACTAAGGGAAATCAAAGAAAAACTAAAATTAATGGATATTGTATACATACTTTTAGATGCCCGCATTCCTTATTCAAGTATGAATCCAAATGTATTAGAAATTGTTGGAGTAAAACCTACATTATTACTATTTAACAAAATAGACTTAGCTGATCACAATCAAACCAAAAGATGGACAAAATACTATGAAGAACAAGGATTTTATACACTAGAGATTGATGCGCAATCAGGAAAAAATGTTTCGATGATCTATGAAAAATCATTAGAAATCCTAAGTGATAAAATAGCAAGACAAAAAAATAAAGGTATGCAACAACAAGCCATCAGAGCAATGATCATGGGTATTCCAAATGTAGGGAAATCAACCTTAATTAACCAAATGACTAAAACTAAAGCGACTAAAACAGGAAATAAACCGGGAGTAACAAAAGCACAACAATGGGTTAAAATCAATGACCAATTTGAACTGCTAGACACACCAGGCGTTCTATGGCCAAAGTTTGATTTAGAACAAGTAGGATACTCACTAGCCATTACAGGTGCGATCAAAGATACTATCTTACCTATTGATGATGTTGTTTATCATGCGGTAGAACATTTAAAAAAATACTATCCTAAACAATTTATGGAAAGATATGAATTATCTACATTAGACAAAGAATTCATAGAAATCTTAGATGAAATAGGAAAAAGAAGAGGAGCACTTTTAAAAGGCAACGAAATAGACTATGAAAGAGTTTATAGCATACTCCTAACAGATATTAGAAATAAATACCTAGGAGGGCTTACATTTGATAGATACGATAGACTTATATCAATATGAAAATGAGTTACTTAAAAAAGGCTATCAACTCATTTCTGGTGTAGATGAGGCAGGCAGAGGTCCTTTAGCAGGACCAGTAGTTGCCTCAGCAGTCATCTTAAAACCAAATGCCCAGTTACCACTGGTTAATGATTCAAAAAAATTAACTGAAAAGCAAAGATTAAAAGCGGTTAAACAAATAGAGAAAAACGCACTTGCTATCTCAACAGTTTTTATATCAGAACAAAGAATAGATGAAATCAATATTTTACAAGCAACCAAGGAAGCCATGCAAAAAGCCATTGCTCAATTAAAAGTTAAACCAGAATTCAATTTAATTGATGCAGTTGAACTTAAAAACGATATTCCTCACTTAAAAATCATCAAAGGAGATCAAAAAAGTATATCAATTGCTGCAGCCTCTATCATTGCAAAAACCAAAAGAGACGAATATATGAAGCAAATAGCTTTAAAATATCCTGAATATGGTTTTGAAAAACATAAAGGTTATGGAACCAAAGCACATATTGAAGCCATTAAAAAATACGGTATCCTTCCCATACATAGAAAAACATATGAACCTATTTTAAGTTTAATTCGAAGTCAGAAGAATTAAACTTTTTTTCCTTATTATAAATAAGGAAGCTTTGTTCTTAAAGTTTTTATACTTGACAATACAAAAAAGCATAATATAATTAATAAGGTATTGCAAACAAAGGAGATGTATTAAATGGCAAAAAAATTAATCATCGTTGAGTCCCCATCTAAAGCTACAACCATTTCTCGTTATTTAGACGAAGATGTTGTTGTACTTTCTTCAAAAGGACATATAAGAGACTTAGCAACGTCTGGTCCAGGTGGTTTAGGAATTGATGTTGAAAATAATTTTACCCCTACATATAAAATCATCAATGGAAAAGGCACAATGGTTAAAAACCTCATAAAAGAAGCTAAAGGAAAAGAAGTTTACCTAGCAACTGACCCCGATAGAGAAGGAGAGGCAATTGCATGGCATTTAGCAGAGGTACTTAATTTAGATAAGGAAGCTAAAAACCGTGTCATATTTAGAGAAATCACAAAACCTGCGGTTATAGAAGCAATGAAAAATCCTGATAAAATCGATCAAGCATTAGTTGAATCACAAGAAGCAAGAAGAATGTTAGATAGAATTATCGGTTTTAAATTATCAACTTTATTACAAAAAAAGATCAAATCAAAATCAGCAGGTCGTGTACAATCAGTAGCACTAAAACTCATTGTTGATTTGGAAAAAGAAAGAGAAGCATTTATTCCAGAAGAATATCACACAATCACTGCCGAGTTTGCTAAATTTAAAGCAGATTACATCATTAAAAAAGATTATAAAATTAAAGCAGATGAAGCTAAAAAAATTGTAGAAGAGTCTATCAATCCATTCACAGTAACATCTGTAACAAAAAAAGAAACCAAAAGAAAAGCTAAACTGCCATTTACGACCTCAACTATGCAACAAGATGCAGTTAATAACTTAAATATGTCATCAAGTAGAACCATGATGGTAGCCCAAAAATTATATGAAGGTATTGAAATTGATGGTGAACCTGTGGGTTTAATTACCTATATGAGAACCGATTCAACCAGACTTTCAAACGTCTTTGTTACAGATGCCCAAAACTTTATTAAAGAATTTTATGGTAAAGAATATTTAGGGAAATATCAATTTAAAAAAGAAGAAGGCAGTCAAGATGCACACGAGGCTATCAGACCCACAAGTGTTTTAAGAACGCCAGAATCTATAGAACCATATTTATCAAAAGATGAATTTAAACTATATCAACGAATTTATCAAAGAGCAGTTTCTAGTTTAATGTCAGATGCTGTCTTTGAACAAACAAAAGTCATCTTAGAAAGCAATAACCATCCATATGGACTTGAAGGAATGATTAGAATTTTTGATGGGTATCAAAAAGTATATGATGATAGCACAAAAGATAAACTATTACCTGAAATCAAAGAACAAGAAACCTATCAAGCTAAATCAGTTGTTGCAACACAAAAATTCACAACTCCGCCTGCAAGATTTTCAGAAGCAACCCTCATTAAAGAATTAGAACGACTTAGTATTGGTAGACCGTCAACATATGCTCAAATCATTAAAACACTTAAGGATAGATTATATGTTGAAATGGAAGAAAAAAGATTTAAACCAACCAAACAAGGACGTTTAACCTCCGATAAATTGGATGAGTTTTTCAATCATATTATCAATGTTGAATACACATCTAACATGGAAAAAGATTTAGACGATATTTCATTAGGAAAAGTAAATGGTGTAGAATTGTTAAGTGATTTTTATCAAAGATTCATTCCTAGTTTAAAACTTGCAGATGAAAAAATGGAAAAAATCCAACCCGTAGTTACCGATCAACTTTGCCCTGAATGTGGCTCACCATTGGTCATTAGAAAAAGTAAATATGGTGAATTTTTAGGATGCAGCAATTTTCCAAAGTGTCGTTATATTGGAACACTGGAAAAGAAGAAAGAAGAATAAAACTTAAAAGAAGTCAATACTCTTTACAAAATAAAAATCCTATGATAATATATGAGCGCATCCCAAAATGGATGCTACTTATCCCCTAATTACTGTATACATTAAAGTGTATACAAAAATCCCCTTTGATTTGGTCTTCTAGAAAATTGCTAGAAGACCTTTTCTTTGTTTTTTTCGCTATTATAAGATATAATATAAGATGTAATAATTAAAAAGGATGGATAAAATATGAAGACTTTTAAGGGAAAACCAATACATGTATTAGGTCAAGTAAGAAATATCGGTGATATTGCACCAGATTTTACAGCCTTAAATCAAGACTTAGAGCCAGTTTCTTTATCAGACTACAATGAAAAGTATATTGTACTAAATAGTGTACCTTCATTAGACACATCAGTTTGTGATTTACAGACCAGAACAATCATTCAAGAATTAGCAGGGAAAGAAGATACTTTGGTAATAACCTTAAGCAATGATCTACCATTTGCCCAAAAAAGATGGTGTGCAAATGCAGGACTTCCAAACGCAATTACCTTAAGTGATTATAAAGATTTAGATTTTGCAAATAAATATGGCCTATTAATTGAAGAAATGCGATTATTAGGTAGAGCTGTATTTGTTTTAAATCAAAAAAGAGAAATAGTATATTTAGAATATTTAGATGAAATGGGTAAACATCCTAACTATGATGCTTTACTAGAATTTGTTAGAAATTTACCGGAAGTATAATATTCCGGTTTTTTTTATCTTAAGGATTCAATATAACTTTATTAAATAAGGTATAAATGTTATAATAGTTTAGAAAATGGAGTGATATAATGAGTTTCTTTCGTAAATTATTTAAAAGAAAAAGCAAAAATGAAAAATATGAATTAGGTTTACATAAAGCAAAAGAAAGTTTTGATAATTTAAAAAAATTATTAGAAGAATCAGATGAAATTAATGAAGACTTATATGAAGCATTAGAAGATTTATTTATTCAAGCAGATATTGGAGTAGATACAGTCATTTATTTTGTTAATGAAATCAGAAATGAAGCATCTAATAAAAAAATCACTAACCCAATAGATTTGTCAGAGCTCATTGTTGACAAAATGTTTGAAATTTATTTAAAGGGTGAGTTTGTTGACACCACCTTAAGATATGATGAAGAAGAATTAAACGTTTATCTATTTGTAGGAGTCAACGGCGTAGGAAAAACAACGAGCATTGGTAAACTAGCTCAACAATTAAAACAAGAAGGCAAAAAAGTTATGTTAGTTGCCGGAGACACCTTTAGAGCAGGAGCAATTGAACAGCTTATAGAATGGGGGAAACGAAGCAACACCTATGTATATCATAAAGAAGCGATGACAGACCCATCTAGTGTTATTTTTGATGCTTTAAAAATAGCAAAAGAAGAAAAATATGATGTTGTATTATGTGATACAGCAGGAAGATTGCAAAACAAAGTAAACTTAATGAATGAATTAGGCAAAATGAAAAGAGTCATTCAAAAAGTATTACCAAACGCCCCTCAAGAAACGCTTTTAGTTATTGATGCTACAACTGGTCAAAATGGGATGACACAAGCATCTGTCTTTAATGAGGTAACCGATGTTTCAGGTATCATTTTAACCAAATTAGATGGTACTTCAAAAGGTGGCATTGTTTTAGCAATTAGACATTTATACGGACTACCAATCAAATATGTAGGATTAGGCGAAAAAATAGAAGACTTAGTACCATTTGATATAGAAGAATATATATATGGATTATTCAAGGGGTTCTTTTAATGGAAGCACTAGAAAAAACTGAAAAACTTAACCAACTATTTGAACTATATCAAGACTTATTAACAGAAAAACAAAGAGAATACTATCAACTCTACTATTATGAGGACTACTCCCTACAGGAAATTGCAACAACTTTATCAATCAGTAGAAATGCTGTTTATGACCAACTCAATAAAGTAGAACAACACTTATTAAACTATGAGCAAATTTTGAAATTAAACGAAAAAAAAATATTAAGACTCACTTATTTGAATCAATACGAACATACAAAAGATGAGAAGTACTTAAAAATGTTAAGAAAGATGGATGAATCATAATGTCAAACAGTTTAAGCGATAGACTACAAATGTCAATGCGACGTATTACGGGTCGCGGCAAATTAGATGAAAAAGATATAGAAGAAATGATGCGAGAAGTACGTCTGTCTTTATTAGAAGCTGACGTTAACTTTAAAGTCGTTAGATCATTTACTCAAAATGTTAAGCAAAAAGCATTAGGAGAAAAAATCTTAAAAGGATTAAATCCAGGGCAACAAGTTGTTAAAGTGGTGCACGAAGAACTTAAGCGTGTCATGGGAAATGAAACAGAAGATATTAGATTTAAAATCAATGGTATTACAACCATTATGACCATCGGTTTACAAGGTAGTGGAAAAACTACAGCTATAGGTAAACTAGCGGTTTGGATTAGAAAAAAAGAGAAGAAAAAAGTATTACTTATTGCTGCTGATGTCTATAGACCAGCTGCAATTGCTCAGTTACAAACCATTGGTAAACAAATTAACATAGAGGTTTACCAAGAAGGATTAATTGATGCTAGAACGATTGTTAAAAACGGATTAAATTATGCAAAAGAACATAAATTTGATGTCGTAATTATCGACACGGCTGGCCGTTTAACTATAGATGAAGAAATGATGCAAGAACTTAAAGATGTTAAAGCAATTGCATCACCAGATGAAATCCTATTAACAGTAGATGCGATGATGGGTCAAGAAGCTGCTAATATAGCAAAATCCTTCCATGATCAAATAGGGGCAACCGGTGCTATTTTAACTAAAATGGATGGTGATACCAGAGGTGGAGCAGCATTATCTATTAGAGAGATTTCTCAAATTCCTATTAAATTTTCTTCTTCAGGAGAAAAAATGGACAGTTTAGAAGCGTTCCATCCAGAAAGAATGGCATCACGTATTTTAGGTATGGGAGATGTTTTAACCTTAATTGAACAAGTTACTGAAAACATTGATGAAGATGAAGCTAAAAATTTAATGGACAAAATGATGTCTGATGATTTTAACTATAATGACTTACTAAAGCAATTTAAGATGATTAAACGAATGGGTTCAATTAGTAAAATGTTAGGCTTTATACCGGGACTAGGTTCTAAATTAAAAGAAGCACGATCACAAATTGATGATAAACAATTTGAAAAAATGGCAGTTTTAATTCATAGTATGACAGAAGAAGAAAGGAAAAATCCTAAATTAATTGACCAAAGTAGTAAAAGAAGAGAAAGAATCGCAAAAGGTTCTGGTATGCAGGTTGCGGATGTTAACAGATTAAGAGAAGCTTTAGCAACTCAAAAGAAAATGGTCAAAACAATGGCAAACATGGATGAAAAGGAATTAGATAGATTACAAAAAGATCCATCAGCACTTATGAGAAACACACCTCAAGCCAAAAAAGGAAAAGGCAAGGGTAAAGGAAACTTTAGATATTAACTTAAAAAACCTCGTAAATAAAAATCTCGAGGTTTTATTTTTATAAATTTTCCACATATATTGTGGGAAAAAAGTAATGATTTTCATGCTACAATAAAGATAGAGTCAAGGAGGAAAAAGATGAAACATTTAACTTTAGTTGACGGGAACTCAGTTTTATTTCGAGCCTATTATGCAACTGCATATCCAGGAGCTACTTTAATGCAAAACAGCAAAGGCATTTACACAAATGCCGTTTTTGCATTTATTAACATGATGGAAAAAATCAAAGAACAAACTAATCACCACATTTTAGTTGCCTTTGATACAGCACATCCAACCAAAAGACATGAACAATACAAAGAATACAAAGCAGGAAGAGCAGCGATGCCAGAAGAATTGGCACAACAAATTCCTTTAGTCAAACAATACTTAACACTAAGAGGCTTTAATCAACATGAACAAATTGGATATGAAGCCGATGATATCATTGGTACTTTAGCTAAACAAGCGAGTCAAAAAGGTGTTTTAGTAGATATATTTTCAAGTGATAAGGACTTATTACAACTTGTTGATGATAAAATCACTGTTAATTTATTAAAAAAAGGGATGAAGGAAATAGATGTTTTTACACCAAAAAGTCTATTTGAAACCTATGAACTCACACACCATCAAATGATTGATTTAAAAGCGTTAATGGGTGATCCTTCAGATAACATTCCAGGTATTCCAGGTGTAGGAGAAAAAACAGCAATCAAACTACTAAAAGAATATGAAACCTTAGAAAATATTTTAAAAAACAAAGAAAATATTAAAGGAAAACTAGGAGAAAGAATTAGAGAAAATGAATCTTTAGCTTTATTAAGTAAAGAACTTGTTACCATCAACGTCTCATCTCCATTACCACTAACTTATGAGGACACTGAAATTAAAGAAGTTGATTTAACAGATTTTATTGAATACTTAAAAGAGTTAGAACTTAAACAATTAGTTGTAAGATATTCTGAGAATCACCAACAAAAACATACTAAATTTACTTATCAAGTCATTGAAACACATGAACAATTAGATCAACTCATCTTTAATCACTCAATGCCTTTAGCAATCCACTTTGAATTTAGTGAAGAAAATTATCATAAAGCAGACCTATGGGGTATTGGTTTATCTAATGGAATGAATCATTATTTTATTGACCCTAAAATTGCCTTAGAAAATGCTACCTTTCTTAACTACTTAAAAAATAAAGCCATTGAAAAATATACATACAATTATAAAGCAATCAAAGTTTTTTTAATGTGGCGAAATAAAAAAATAAATAATATTTCCTTTGATTTACTTTTAGCAGCATATATCATTAAATCATCTATTGGGAAAGAAGACTTCACCACAACCGTTCAATTATTTAATGAAACCAATATTTTATATGATGAACAAGTTTATGGTAAAGGCGTAAAAAAAGGACTGCCAGAAGAAAAAGAACTCTATCAAAGCCATATAGCCAATAAAGCAAACATCATTTATACACTAAAAGATGAAATGATGGAAACCATTAAACAACAAAATCAATTAACTTTACTAAATGACATTGAAATTCCGCTAACAGAAGTGCTAGCAAAAATGGAATTTGAAGGACTTTTAGTCGATCAAAAAGAATTGAATCAACAAAAAGAAGAACTAGAAAAGAGAATTTCAGAATTAGAAGAGCAAATATATCAACACGCTGGAGAAACCTTTAACATTGCAAGCCCTAAACAATTAGGTGATATCTTATTTGAAAAATTAAATTTACCACATGGAAAAAAACTTAAAACTGGGTATTCAACTAATGTAGAGGTTCTAAATAGTTTAAAAGATGCTCATCCAATTATTCCTTTTATTATGGATTATCGACAATTAACTAAATTATATTCCACCTATATCATAGGGATAGAACAATCTTTATTTGAAGACGGAAAAGTACATACCATCTTAAAACAAGCCTTAACCACAACAGGCAGGCTATCATCAATTGAACCTAATTTACAAAATATTCCAATTAGAACAGAAGAAGGAAGAAAAATTAGAAAAATATTTAAAGCAAAAGAAGGATCGTATCTTTTAGGCGCTGACTACTCACAAATTGAATTAAGAGTTTTAGCTCATATGGCTAATGTTAAAAATTTAAAAGAAGCGTTTTTAAAACAAGAAGATATTCATAAAAGTACTGCTCAAAAAGTATTTCATGTAGAAAATGTAGATTCTGAACAAAGAAGACAAGCAAAAGCTGTTAACTTTGGTATTATCTATGGTATCGGGGCCTGGAGTTTATCAGAAGACATTAACGTAAGCCCAGCAGAAGCTCAAAAATTTATTGATAGATATTTAGAGGTCTATCCAGAAATAAAAACCTACATGGAAGAAATTGTTGCGTTTGCAGATAAAAACGAATACGTAGAAACTATTTTAAATCGTAGAAGATATATTCCAGAAATCCACTCAAAGGTATATGCGCAAAGAGAATTTGGAAAAAGAACAGCTTTAAACGCACCAATTCAAGGTAGCGCGGCTGATATCATTAAAATAGCAATGGTCAAACTTTATCAATACTTAAAAGATAATCAAAAAGCATCCAAACTCATTTTACAGGTTCATGACGAACTTATTTTACAAGTGCCTGAAAATGAATTAGAAGAAATGAAAGTAATCGTCCCAAAAATTATGAAAGAAGCCTATCAAATGAGTGTTTCGTTAGAAACATCTTGTGATATCGGTTCAAACTGGTACGAATTAAATTAGGTGATGATATGCCAGAATTACCAGAAGTAGAAGTTGTTGTACAAACACTTAAAAAACAAATTTTAAATGATGAAATTAAAGCAGTTCATGTTTACTATGAGCCAATTGTTTACCACAACCCTCAGTTCAAAGAACTTACAGGGCTTAAAATAACAGATATTACCAGAAAAGGAAAATATCTTATTTTTCATCTTACTAATGATATCATCGTCGTTGGTCATCTTCGTATGGAAGGCAAATTCTATTTGAAAAAGCAAGAAGACCCAATAGAAAAACATGAACACTTTTCATGGGAATTAGAAAGTGGACGATCTGTTAGATACCAAGATTTCAGAAAATTCGGAAGGTTTTCAGTACATCATAAAAGTACATACTTAACAGAAAAACCACTTAATAAATTAGCACCAGATCCAACGGATATTAACTTTCAAACCTTTTATCAAAAACTAAAAACAAGAAAAATACCTATAAAAAATGCTTTACTTGACCAAACCGTCATCGCTGGTTTAGGTAATATTTATGTTAACGAAGTCTTGTTTTTATCTAAAATACATCCAACAAAATTAGCCCAATTAATTACAGAAAAACAAGCAAAAGAAATTCTTGAAAATAGCATCACAACGCTTGATAAAGCAATTGCCTTAGGTGGAACAACGATTAGTAGTTATGAATCAAGTCTAGGTGTTCACGGTAGATTTCAATTAAAACTAAACGTGCATGGAAAAAAAGGCTTACCTTGCCCTATTTGTCATACCATCATTACAAAAATAAAGGTTGGAGGTAGAGGGACTTATGTGTGCGAAAATTGTCAAAAATAAGTTAATAGGCTTAACAGGAAGTATCGCTACCGGAAAGACAACAGTAGCAAACTACCTTATAAAAAAAGGTTATAAGGTTATTGACAGTGATCAAATTGTTGCTCAATTATTAACAACGCCAAAGGTGATTAAGGAACTAGAAAAATTTAACGTCCTAGATGACAAAAATACAGTAGACAAACAAAAGATGGCTAAACTCTTATTTTCAGATGAGAAAATTAGACATGAAATAAATCAAATCATCCATCCCAAAGTGTTTGAAGAAATTGAAAGACAAATTAAAAAAGTAAACAATAAACAACCTATCTTTATTGATATGCCACTTTTAATAGAAACAGGATACTATCAAAAAGTAGATGAGATTTTACTCATATATACAACCATAAAGACACAAACAGAAAGACTGATGAAAAGAAATCATCTAACCAAAGCAGAAGCTAAAAGAAGAATTTCTACTCAAATATCAATTAATGAAAAGAAAAAATATGCAACCCATATTATAAACAATAATAAGGGTCTAGAAGAACTTTATGATCAAATAGATCAATATCTTAAATCGGTGGTGTAAAAAAATGATAGAAAAAGATAATTTTATATGTATGATACCTGGTGATCTTTCAATTGATGATCATAAGGTTTTAATGCTCCTATATCAACCGATTATGGGATTTTCTTCATATAGTATTTATTCTGCCTTATTTCATTTAGTAAATAAGAAAAACTATAAATCAGAAAAGCATAAGCATCTTTTTCTTTTTGATCTACTAAACATCAAAGAAGAAAATTTTATAGAAGCAAGAGAAAAACTAGAAGCACTTAATTTACTTGAAACCTATCAAAAAAACAAAAACTATATATATATGTTAAAACATCCTCTTTCAGCTCAACAATTTTTAAGAGATACTATTTTTGGTCAATTCTTGTTAAGCCAAGTAGGTGAAACTACCTATTTAGCACTCACTAAACAGTTTTTAATCGAAAAAGAAAATTTAGATGAGTATGAAAACATCAGCAAACAATTTGATGATTTATTTGAATTTAAAACTTTAAAAATGAAGGATAATAGTTCATATATAGGTAAAAGAAATAATGGAGGAGTTATTTTTGATAGTGAATTTGATTATGAACTTTTTATTTCAAATTTACCAGAAAGATTAAAAAAACCCATTTTACTTAATTTCAAGACAGTAGATCATGTCAAAAGACTTAGTTTTGTTTATCAACTCAATGAAAAACAGCTTGCTGAAATTTATATTCATACGGCATTGCCAAATGGCCAAATTAACATTCAAGAACTTAGTGTAAAAACCAAACAATATTATGAAACACTCAATAAAAATACCAAACCAGTCATTACAGAAAAAACCAATGATAATGATCTTGAGTTAGAGGTCTTAAAGAAAAGTTCACCGCAACGCATTATTACTAAGTTATGTAAAAACAATTATCAAGCCGTTGCTTCAGATACAGTTGCAACGCTTCTAGAAAGAAATCAAGTCGAAATAGGCATCATCAATGTTTTATTACTTCATGTTTTAAAAATTAAAGAAGGTATATTGCCCGGCATTAAATATTTAGAAAAAGTATTAGAAAACTGGCAACAGCGAGGCATCACTACAACAGAAGATGCATATAAGTTTTATATGGAAATTGAAAAATATGAACCATCTAAAAAAGGTAGACAAAAAAATAAAGGTGTTGCTAAAGAAGTCACACCAGAATGGCTAGATTCTTATATGGAAGGATTGGAGGAATGGAAATGACCTTAGATGAAATGAAAAACTACATTAAATCCCACCCAGAAACCAAAGATCTTGACATTAAAGATACAGATATTATCATGCTTTATCAATATTTAACAGAAGACAAAAAAGTAGAAGGCGGTTATGTTAAAGTTCTAAAAACAGAACCACATCTTCATATCGTTTTAGCACCCACTAAAGAAAAAACTGATGAAAAAATCAAAGATTACTTAAAATCACAACTAGAAACTTTTGAAAGTGATGTCTATATTCAAGATGCTAGTTTTGATGATTTTTACACAACCACAGAAAATAAAGAAAAAGCCCTTCATTTATCTAAAAAATTTGTAGAAGATTATCCAAATCATAAACAAGGGTTATACTTATATGGGGAATACGGCACTGGGAAAAGCTATTTAATGTCAGCCATGGCAAAAGAATTAACTAGAAAAAATGTTAATGTATTATTTGTCTTTATGCCAGATTTAGTCAGAAGTATACGTTCAAATATGAATCAAGGTACCTTAGAAAAAAGAGTCAATCAACTCAAACAATGTGATTGCTTAATTTTAGATGATTTAGGTGGAGAATATATTTCAGATTGGTTTAGAGATGAGATTTTATTTCCTATTCTACATTATCGTTTATCCGCAGGATTACCCGTTTTTATTACCAGTAATTACGATGGTCATAGACTATCTATTGCCCTATCACAAACTCAAGCAGCAGATGCTAAAATCAAAGCAGGCAGACTTTTAAGACGTATTGTTGATTTAACAACACCAATAAGCTTTGAAAAGTAACTAAAACACTTGAATTATCCAACAAATAAAGATAAAATATAAAATAGAACGAAGAAGAGGACACGATTTTAATACCCAAAAGCGACGTAGGATGGTGTAAGCTACGACTTATTAAAATTACTACCTTGGAGTTAACTGCAAAAAACAGTTCGGGTCATTCCGTTAAAAATGATTAAGTGCTAGTTATACAACATAACTAGAACTAAGGTGGTACCGCGAAAATATTCGTCCTTAGATTTTTCTAAGGACTTTTTTATTATAAAAAGGAGGAATTAAAATGATTAAAGTAACATTTCCAGACAAAAGTATTAAAGAATTTCATAAAAACATCACACCTTTTGAAATAGCCGAATCTATTTCAAAAAGTCTATCAAAAAGCGTTGTAGCTGCCATTTATAATGGTGATTATATAGAGTTAAACAGAGCGTTAACCATTGATGGACAATTAGAATTACTAACAGAAAAAGACATAAGAAGTCTTGATATCATTAACCATAGTGCAGCACACCTTATGGCTCAAGCCATTAAAAGATTATACCCAAACGCCATGTTTGGTGTTGGACCTGCCATCAAAGAAGGTTTTTATTATGACGTTGATTTTAATGACATTAAATTCTCTGATGAAGCACTACCTAAAATTGAACAAATGATGCACCAAATCGCCAAAGAAGAGTTAGATATCATTAGAAAAGAAGTTACTTATGAAGAAGCAAAAGAAATATTTAAAGATGATATATATAAACTTCAAATTTTAGAAGACTATAAAAATGATCAATTAACTGTATACACACAAGGTGAATTTACAGACCTATGTCGTGGTGGACATTTATTAAACACCAAACAAATCAAACACTTTAAAGTTTTAAACCTAGCCGGTGCATATTGGCGAGGAGATGCTAAAAACAAACAGCTAACACGTATATACGGTACTGCTTTTTACACTAAAAAAGCGTTAGATGATCATCTTATCTTACTAGAAGAAAGAAAAGAAAGAGATCATAGAAAAATAGGAAAAGAGCTAGACATTTTCATGGTATCAAAAGAGGTTGGTTCAGGATTACCGTTTTGGTTACCAAAAGGAGCAACTATTAGACGCACCATTGAAAGATACATCGTTGATAAAGAAGTAGAATTAGGATATCTTCACGTTTATACACCAATTATGGCAGATGTTGAGTTTTATAAAACATCAGGACACTGGGATCACTATCATGAAAACATGTTTCCACCAATGGATATGGGCGATGGTGAAAAATTAGTTTTAAGACCAATGAATTGCCCGCACCATATGATGATTTATAAAAAAGACCTACATAGTTATAGAGAATTACCAATTAGAATTGCAGAGTTAGGTATGATGCATCGCTATGAAAAATCCGGAGCATTATCCGGGTTACAAAGAGTAAGAGAAATGACTTTAAACGATGCCCACATCTTTGTTAGACCAGATCAAATTAAAGAAGAGTTTACCCGTGCAGTTAATCTAATTTTAGACTGCTATAAAGATTTTAACATCACAGAATTTAAATTTAGATTGAGCTATAGAGACCCAGAAGATAAAGAAAAATATTTTGATGACGATGACATGTGGAATAAAGCAGAGAAATATTTAAAAGAAACAATGGATGAACTTGGGCTTCCTTATTTTGAAGCTATTGGAGAAGCTGCATTTTATGGACCAAAACTAGACGTTCAAGTTTATACAGCCTTAGGCAATGAAGAAACCTTATCTACCGTACAATTAGATTTCTTATTACCACAAAGATTTGATCTAACCTATGTTGGAGAAGATGGCAAAAACGATCATAGACCGGTAGTTATTCACCGTGGGGTTGTTTCAACTATGGAAAGATTTGTAGCTTACTTAATTGAAGAATATAAAGGTGCTTTCCCACTATGGTTATCACCAGTCCAAGTAAAACTATTACCAGTTGCGCTACAAGCACATACTGATTACACAAAAGAAGTGTATCAACACTTAATGAAATTAGGTATTAGAGCAGAAATGGACCTAAGAGATGAAAAATTAGGGTATAAAATTAGAGAAGCTCAATCTTTAAAAATTCCATATCAAATAGTTGTTGGAGATAATGAAGTTGCACAAAAAACAGTCACCTATCGAAAATATGGTAGCCAAGAACAAGTGACTATTAGTTTAGATGAGTTTGTCGCATTATTAGAAACACAAATTAAACATAAAATATAAACGATAAATCCTTTAAAAAAAGGATTTATTTATAAATAATATTGAATAAGCATACTTACTAGTGTATAATGAAAATAAAAAGGACGTGATACAATGCTTGAGGTCGTAAACGCAAAATTAATGTATGGTGATTTCACCGCAGTCCACAATTTAAGTTTCCAAGTCCAACCAGGTGAAATTTTTGGATTACTAGGAACTAATGGTGCTGGTAAAACAACGACATTTAGAATGATTATGGGCTTATTAGAGCCAACCGAAGGATATGTAAAATATAACGGAGAAACGGTTAGCTATGATACTGTAGATCAAATTGGATATATGATTGAAGAAAGATCTTTACTAACAAAATTAACCGTAAAAAATCTGATGTTATTTTATGGACAATTGAAAAACGTGCCAAAAGAAGACATTTTAAAAAGATTAGATTATTGGTTAGAAAGATTTAAAATAAGTGAATATAAAGATAAAAAAATTAAAGAATTATCTAAAGGAAATCAACAAAAAATTCAGTTTATATCCGCTTTAATTAATGAACCTACACTCTTGGTTTTAGATGAACCTTTTAGTGGATTAGACTTATTTAACGTTCAACTGTTTGTAGATGTCATTAGAGAATACCAACAAAAAGGGGCAACTATTATTTTTTCATCTCACCAAATCGATCATGTAGAATCATTTTGTGAGCAATTGCTTGTCTTGCAAAAAGGGAAAGTCGTTTTAGAAGGAAAAATCAAAGAGATTAAAAAAGAATATAAAAAACAAAGTATTAAAATAAAAGGACAAGTTGATCCAGAGACTTTAAAAAAAATTCAAGGTGTCTATGAAGTAATAGTCAATCAGGATCAAACTATCGTCAAAATCGAAGATGAAAAATATACTCAAAATGTTTTTGACTATGTCAGCACATGTAAAGAGGTTACGAAATTTGAAGTCGAAGAAGCTCCGCTTTCAGAGATTTTTATTGCGAAAGTAGGTGTTGCATATGAAGAAATTTAAATTCTTATTTATTCAAGGTATTGAAAAAAGAGTTAAAACCAAAGCTTTTGTCATCTCAAATATCATTATGGCAATTGTTCTCATTGCAGTTAGTTTAATTCCAACCTTTGTTTCTATGTTTGACTCAGGAAATGCGCTTCCTGAAGAAAAAATAGTAGCAGGAGATATTTATTACATTGATCAAACAACACAGACAAGTGATGTTTTTACAATTTT
>JAAYQV010000194.1 GCA_012519065.1 Phytoplasma sp. | reverse complement strand
CTCGTAAACATCAAGTGTTAATAAAATGAAAAAAATCCACGGCGCCTTAATATGATTATAGTACATAAAATAAGAAAGGATTAGTATACTTAACTATTACTATAATCAGTAAATAAAGTATACAAGGGATATATGACATTACTACAACTGTTATTGTTGATGCGGAACCGTCATTTTGGGTAAAAAATTATGGTATAAGAATGAAAAGCAATGATACGATTTTGGATTCTTCTTTTATCGAATCTGGAGTAATGAATACAATAAGTTTAGGTTTTCAAGGTAGTGAAATTGCAGGGAATGTTAATTATAGTTATTCATACTCATTTAGTACAACTTCTCAAGTAATCACGAATAACCTTCCTGCAGGGGGATTAAAATATTGGGACTCTAAAATACCTTCAAAAAGCAAAAATGCAAGTTATAGATTAATGCCTTCCATAAGAATCGTTAATTATTCTGATCTAGGACTTAATTGGCAGTATACAAGAGTTGAATCAATCACAATTTCAAAAGATAAATATTTTTTAGGCATTGACATTGGTGATGTTAACTATGGTTTGATGGATAAATATAGAAAAGAGTTAGGAATTTGTTGTGATTCCAATGGATATATAAGTAAAATAGAAAACTTTGGATAAAACCTCTTAATAGACAACTAATAAATTAAAAAGATAAAAATGAAAGGATGCATGATACTAATGATGGTTTAAAATGATTTTGTATAATGTTTTGTTTCTAATGTTTATGAAAAATTAAAAAAGAAAGATGAAGGGAGTAAAGATTTAATTGTATCTAACTAACTTAATACAATTTAAATCTTACATAATGTCATGAAAAAAGTTTTTATATTATTAATATGCATATTTCTACTTACAACACTATCTGGATGTTACACGTCAACCTTTAATCCGCTTGGTGATGAAGATGAAGTAATTTATGAAAGTGATGATAAGACTGTAAGATTAGAAATAGGTATGAAGACAGATAGCGTAGGAAGATTTTATATCTTGCAAGATGAGGTTATGAAATCGTTTGTTATTGATTACTTTATTCCTAGAGAAATAATCACAGTATATATTGGGGCACCCGAACTAGAAGAATCGAAGTTATTTTTAGATGTATCTTTTAAAAAAAATAATTTTTTTAAACAAGATTATGACATTATGTATTTAAGCAGAAGGATAAGTGAAGATGACAATTCGGAAAGCGAAACATTCACTGATTTTGATGTCACTCTTAATAGATTATATGATGAAGAAGTAAAGCCTCTTAATTATTTTTATAATAAGTGGCAAACAGAGGATGAAACAATAGTGTTTGTTAATGATGATTTGACTTATTATTACGGAAACATGATTCAAGGGACACTTAATGGTGAGAACATTTGGATTTCATTTCAAGCCAATTCATTTGTTGTTTGGAGTAAAGTTGACTTAAATATGAAGTTATCTGGAGGAGTCACTTTTGATGGATTAAATATTGTTTTAGAACCATTTGAGTGGTATACAGAATATCCAAGTCGAATAACTTTAATCTTTATGGAAATTACCAATGCGTAAACTATCGTTTTTCTTTTCAATCATTTCATTAGTAATATCTGTAGTGATAGTAAGTTTTTTTTTGATTTCTTAAAATAAATTTTCTTCATTTGTATGCTCTGAGCCAACCCATAGGATGTAAGGTGGGCGGTATAATCACAGTAACGATGTTGGTAATTAAAGTCAAAAGAACAGAAACCCCAGTGGTGAACAGACATCTAAAATAGACTCATTTCTATCTCTAATTTGCATCCCAAATGTTTTTATGTAGATTTCATCACAAAACTAGTTGATTGAGAGATTATCTTCAATTAACTTCTCCATTTTAGACTTTAAATCTTTTAGCGGTATTGCTTGTTTAAATAAAATATATACAAAGGATATAAATCAAAAAAGGAGAAGAAAACACTAAAGCAAGAAAAATTGAGTAAATAGTGAAAATTGAGGGTGGTATCAGTTACTTATTTTCGCATACTAAGACTGATAGATATTATGAGTGGGTGACCTAAAAATAATAAAGTTTAATAAGTCTTTAAATTGATTCTAAAAAGCGAACTTAGTTGATTTATGGCCATCAACTCGGTGAAATATTTTTGAAATGACAATAAACTCGGTACGGACAAGACAATCAAATTAACTTAACAAGTTATGAAGAAGTTTGATGAATCTTTATATGTAGTAGAAATGTATCAAGATGATTACTACCCTAATTTTCTAGTG
>JAAYQV010000193.1 GCA_012519065.1 Phytoplasma sp. | reverse complement strand
GAAATCGCAAACCTTATTACATAAACCACATTCTATACATAAATCATGATTTATTTCAGGGAATTTAAAACCATCAGCATCCGAGTTGATTGTAATTGCTTGAGTTGGACATATGTTCATACAAGCTGCACAGCAACAACACTTTTCTTTTTTATCAAATAATGCTATCATTCCTTTTTTCCTACTTTCTCTAGCTGCTATCTATCAATTAAATAAACTCCCATAACTTTATTTGGGTGTATACCTAATCTTCACCGATATCATAGTCACTTAAGGCCTTCTTTAAAAAAGCTGTGGAATCATCAATTTCTCTACTTAATACCTTATTAATCTCTTCATAATTTTCTATAGAACAATTGTCCTTATAATTTTTTAAGACATTGCAATCAACCAAACGCTCTTCCAGATTTAACACTTTAAGTATATTGTAAATTCTTGAGTTCTGTGATCTTTTATCTTTGTCCTTAAATCTTTTGAATACATAAAAATCTCTTTCAAATTTCAATGAAAAAATAACGCCATGATAGGAGTCAGTTAAGACTAATTTTGCATTCCTTACTAATCCTATAAACTCTTCCGGACTTGTCGATGGCCTGATTTCATATTTTTTCAGGTATGCATTAAATCTTGCTGGTATTACTATAACTTTATATTTAGTCACCCTTTGTAAATTCTGTACTGCCTTCCAATATTCTTGTCTATCTCCAAGAAAATAGCATAATATGTAATCTTCACTAATATTCGGATTAACCGATACTTGTTCCCAATCAGTTTTAGATAATAACAATGTAGGGTCTACCACTACTTTTACATCCTTTAGGGTTAGCTCCTTTAGAATACTAGCTCCCTTGTCTTCTCTAACGGAAAGCCAATCGAATTTATTAACCAATTGTCGTATTTCTTCTATTTTTGATATTGGTATTTGACTGACACCAAAACTAGGCGCATAAGATACTTTTTTATTCTTGTCTTCTACAAAATTTAAATAATATACGCCATTAAAATTTTCAGGATTCCATATTTGATCACTTCCACATATGAAGCAATCAATTGTTTCGTTCAATCTAAACAATTCACTACTTGTTTGCGCCTTTTCAGTAAAATCCATATTGTTAGTTGCAAAATTTGCAAAGCTCTTGTTTTTTTCCACTAACATAGCCTTAATATTAGACCCTAAGAATTTGAATTTAGTAGATTCTATCTTGCTTGCAATTCTGTGTTTAAAATTGCCCTGCTTGATCTTTTCTAAAAACGTTTTGTTATTTATCGGAATGTAATTTACTAATTCACAATTATAGCCTTTGCTTTTTAAAAACTTCTGTAAAGCATATGCTTGAAGTATCGTTCCGTAATTTCTATGATGAAACCAAGTTAGTATTCCTATTTTCATGACTTACCTCCGAACATATTTAGGGGTTGCTGAACAGACAGATGTCAGCAACACAAAACCCAGTTTTGGCTGGAAAATAGCCAACTGAAAAAATGGACAAGAAGAATTCGGAGCTTGCGCTCCAAGTTCAACACCAACAGTTGCATG
>JAAYQV010000192.1 GCA_012519065.1 Phytoplasma sp. | reverse complement strand
TGACTCATGATTTGATTTTCTTTAATCAATTGATTGATCGCTTTTGAAGCTGCGCTTTTTTTAAGCCCTAATCGCTCACATAAGGCATTTAAATCGGTTTGTGGGTGAGTTTTAATGTCTAGATAAATCATGAGCTCTGTGCTGTTAAAATCATATGTTTTTGCAAGTTTGGAAAGGTTTAGATCAAGAAGATGATTTACTTTTAAAAGTTTTAGGTATATACTTTCAATCGTCTTGTTTTTCATGATATTTTCCTTATCCTTTAACTAATTCTAATTTTATTTTTATCTCTGATGGATCTAGAATAAAGATTTCACCATTTTCTTTAATTAGATTTAAATTTGCCTTATTTATTCGTTCTAATAATTCATGATATGATTTTTCTTCTTTAAAGCTGATGGTATAGTAATCTAATCCTAAGGCATCATCAAAAGCTTTAGTGTTGGTTTTTTTCCATGCGTTAAAAGCAATGATATGGTTTTCTTCTTTACTTAATCCAACATCACTCATTTGAAAATATGGCATATAAAGACCTTCTGCATAGCCTATGACTTCTGTGTAAAATTTTTGCATATCAAAAAGGTTATAACCGTATAAGTGAATATGTCCCATTTCCATATCTTTTATGGGGGTATCTATTTTATCTTCCTTGCTTAAGTGACTAAAGAGTTCTTGTAGGTCTAGGTGATCTCTTCCATCTGTGATGGTTCCGTTTGTATATCTAACTTTATGTTCGTTATTTATAATGACATATTGAGCTCTATGTGTGGTTCTAATGTATAATTCAATGTCATTTCCTTCTGGATCTTTTAAATAGGTTGTTTTAGAAAATCCGTGATCTGTTGGGTGGTTTGGATATTGAATAGACATAAGCCAAGCAACTGCCTTAGCAAATTCTTTTTCATTTGGATATAGTAAGGCAAAATGATACATACCACTGGTGCCATGATATCTTTTTAGATTATCTATTTTTTTTAAGTGTAGTAATGGTTTTAAGTTGATATCGCCTAAAAGAGCATCATTTTCTGTTTGATTAATGATCGTCATTTTTAAAGCCTTATGATAAAACTTAACTTGTTCTTCTAAGTTTTTAACTTTTAAATATACAATACCTAATTTCGCATCATTTCCGATGAGCGGTTTTCCTGTTACATAGTCTAATGTTTTCATTTTAATACTTCCTTCTATTTTGATTGTAGATTTAGTATATGGGTTATTAGTTTACTTTTCAACTAAATTGCTTTAGAGTTTAAAATGCTTTCTTCTTTTAGTATTTTATATTGTCATAAGATTTACTTAAATTAAAAAATACCACAAAAAGCGGTATTTAAAATCATAGTAAATCTGATGTATTATATTTTTTTATTCTTATTCAATAACTTTTAGATCAGTTAATCTTATATTTTGGTAAGTAAAAAATAATGGCCCTTGATAGGCGCCGCTATTATTTCCTTTGCCCATTCTTTCAAAAAGTTCTCTAGCCAGTGGAGATAAGTACCACTTCTCACCTTCAAATAAAACTTGACGTGAATTAATCACTATTGCGGATATTGAATCATCTTCAACAAACTTGATGACATCACCGTCTTTCATACCTCTACTATAAAAACTAAATACTTGACTAATTCTTGTTCTAGTTTGAGTAGTAACTTCAACATTATCCCCATGCAAAGTTAATTCTGCTTCGTCTCCTATAATA
>JAAYQV010000191.1 GCA_012519065.1 Phytoplasma sp. | reverse complement strand
TTATTAGATATGTATGAAGAAGGCTTTACAACCAAAGAATACGATTATTTTTTTAATAAGCTAAAAGAAGAATTGGTCCCGTTTGTTTTAAGTGCTACCAAGCAAAAATTAAAAATTAGCCGTAAACTAGCTAAAGGATATTTTGACCCAATCAAACAAAAAGCATTTTCAGAATACTTAACAGAGGTTTTCCACTTTGATCAAGAACGTGGAGTTTTAAAAGAAAGTATTCATCCTTTCACTTCTAATGTCTCAAGCAGTGACGTTAGAATCACAACGGCTTATAAAACCAATATTTTAGAATCAAGTATTTTTTCAACCCTTCATGAATTAGGACATGCTATTTATGAACAACAAGTTGATCCAAAATACGATGGAACCATCTTAGGTGGCGGCGCAAGCTTAGGTATTCATGAGTCACAATCAAGAATGTATGAAAACATGATAGGAAGATCTTATGCATTTTGGGAAGTTCACTATCCAAAACTACAAGAAATTTTTAAAAAAGAATTAAAAAATATTTCATTACTTGAATTTTATCAATACATCAATATATCAAAACGTTCTTTAATTAGAACAGAAGCTGATGAACTAACGTATCCATTACACATTATGGTTAGATATGAAATTGAAAAAGAACTAATCAATGGAAAACTAAAAGTAAAAGATTTACCAAGAAGATGGCGTCAGCTTATGGCTGAATATGTAGGTATCAGACCTAAAACTGATACAGAAGGCGTCCTACAAGATATTCACTGGTCACTTGGAAATATTGGATATTTCCCAACCTATGCTCTTGGTTCTGCCTACGCAGCACAAATTTATCATGCGATGAACAGTGAAATCAATGTTGAAAGTGCAATTGAAAATAATCATATTAATCTTATCAATGCGTGGTTAAAAGAAAAGATTCACCAATATGGTGCAAGCAAAACACCTAAAGAAATCTTAATTAATACAACCAAAATGGACTTTGATCCAAGTTTTTATATTGAGTATTTGAAACGTAAATTTTCATACTAAAGGTGATTAAATGCAATCTTTAAAAGAACTTTATCGCATCGGCTATGGTCCATCAAGTTCTCATACCATGGGACCAAGTAGAGCAACCCAAATGATATTAAACAAACACCCAGAGTCAACACATTTTGAGATTACTCTTTATAATTCTTTAGCTTTAACAGGCGAAGGACATTTAACAGATGTAGCGATAAAGAAAGTACTAGCACCCAAAAAGGTTATCTTTAAAAAAGAGATTGACCACAACAAGCATCCTAACACGATGCTTTTTAACGTTTATCAAGAAGATAAACTATTAGAAACCAAAGAAGTTTATAGTGTTGGTGGGGGCAGAATTTTATTTGAAGGACAAATAGATGACACACCTTCTATTTACCCACATAAAACCTTTAATGAAATCAAAAAATACTGTAAAGAAAAGAAAATAACTTTATACCAATACGTTAAAGAAGTAGAGGGTGAAGAAATTGATGATTTCCTACAAGAAATATGGCATGCAATGGAACAAAGCGTATTAAACGGATTAAAAACAACTGGAATACTTCCAGGACCTTTAAAAGTTAAAAGAAAAGCCAACGACCTAATTACCAAACGTCTTAAAAATGAAGTTTCAGAAATTACTGAAAATAGATTAATTAGTGCTTATGCGTTTGCGGTTAACGAAGAAAATGCTAGTGGTGGTCAAATTGTTACAGCACCCACTTGTGGGGCTTGTGGTGTTTTACCAGCAGTTTTATATTACATGAAAGAAAGACACCGTTTTAAAGAACAAAAAATCATTGAAGCTTTAGCAACCGCCGGTATTTTTGGAAATTTAATCAAACATAACGCCTCTATATCAGGCGCTGAAGCAGGATGTCAAGCTGAAATAGGTAGCGCATGCTCAATGGCCGCAGTCGCCCATGCATCCCTTTTTAACCTTGAT
>JAAYQV010000190.1 GCA_012519065.1 Phytoplasma sp. | reverse complement strand
CCATCATCTACATTAGGAATAATATGGCTGTGAATATCAATGATTTTAAATTTATGATTACTCATAGTAATTATAATATGTATTTTTCCTTTTTTTATTGACTTGGGTCAAGACAGTACCTATGATTGGTGTTTCGGTTTTAGTTAGGTTTTTAATGCCTTCTTTAACTGCTTTTTTTGATGCTTTATTATAGGCAATGCTATAAATGATTCCATCAGATAATTTAGCGATCATTAAGGCATCTGAAACCGCAAGAACAGGCGGTGAATCAATTAAGATATAGTCATAGTTTTCTCTAAGTTTATTGATAAGGTTTTCAAGTTTATCAGAACTTAAAATATTGCTTATAGCACTCGTCTTTTCTCCACAAATGATATAGTCTATATTAAACTCTTCACTCTTTCTTATCAACTGTTTTTCATCTATTTGATCTAATAAATAATTAGTTAAACCTTTATCGTTAGGAACGTTAAAGACGCGATTAATTTTTGGTCTTCTTAAATCTAAATCTAAAATAATGACTTTCTTTCTTCTTTCTTTTAGTAAATAGCCTAAATTACCAATTAATGTTGTTTTGCCTTCTCCTGCCATAGTTGATGTGAACTGAATCACCTGATACTTTTTATCTACGTTAGCGTATTCTAAGTTAATGATAACTTTTTGAAGTTCTTCTGTTACTTGTGATAGTGGTTCTTCTTTTGCTACTAGATAATTATAATCTTCAAGTCTTACTTTTTTAAATAATTTTCTCTCCCCCATAATTCTATCCCCTTTTAACTATAAATTCTGAAACAGATCCTAATGTAAGTAATTTAAAATCAGCTTCAATACTTTCTTTTGTTTTATACCCTGAATTAACTGCTTCGTTGATAAAGACAATAACCATACCAACTATACCACCTAATAGAATACCTACAAATATCATTAATAATTTATTGGTTGAAACATCTTTTGCTTCACCCACATATAAATTACTGATGTTGTTTTTTAACGTATATTCCATTTTATAAGACTCATCATTTACTACTTTGATTAAAGTTTTTATAATCGTATCTACGGTTAATTCAGCAATCTTGGCTTCTTGATTGGAAAAACTAATTGAAATAACTAAACTATTTGCTGAACTTTGAACAGACATTTTATCTCTAATTTGTTTTCCTGATAAGTTGATACCTTGTTTGGATAGTTCAAGCGATGTTTCATCACTAATTAAATCAATTTTTGTTAGTATGTCTACAGCTGATTGTACTAATCTTTGTGATTCAACTGTATTAACGCTACCTTCTGATGTTTCTACTTGAATCATAATGGCACCGGTTGATTTATAGGTTGGTTTTGCTATAAAGAATGCGTATCCTGCAAGTAAGAACCCTCCGATTAAGGTTGTTAAAACTAAAAACCAAAATTTTTCTTTAATTACTTCTACAATTTCTAACAATGAAATCGTATTTTCTTGTTCTACGTATTGTTCCATATTTATTTTCTCCCCCATTTTTACTATTTAATATTTTTTTCAAATCTCCAAGAATCTTTAACCATATCATTGATGGTTTTAGTTGCTTCCCAATTTAATTCTTCTTTGGCTTTGTGAGCATCTGCATACGAAGTCGCAATATCCCCTGCTCTTCTTTCTACTACTTCATATGGTATTTTTATTTGATTCTCTTTTTCAAAAGCTTGAATCAATTGTAGCACAGATGTTCCTTTACCGGTGCCTAGATTATATATATTAATTTGCTGTTTTGTGTTTTCTAAAGCTTTTACGTGTCCTTTTGCTAAATCAACAACGTGAATATAATCTCTTACGCCCGTCCCATCTATCGTGTCATAATCATCTCCAAAGACAAATAATTTTTCTCTAATCCCTTTGGCAGTTTGTGTGATGTATGGCATTAAGTTATTAGGAACGCCTTGTGGCAATTCTCCAATAAGACCACTTTCATGAGCTCCAATCGGGTTAAAGTATCTAAGTAAGGTGACTGATAATCCTGAATGTGCTTTGGCTGCATCCATTAAGATGCGTTCAGACATTGCTTTTGTTTCTCCATATGGATTGGTGGTTGGTAATAAAGTCATTGTTTCTACAAATGGTACTTTATTATCACCATAGACAGTTGCTGAAGAGCTAAAGATTAATTTGGAAACGTTAAACTCTACTGCAAGTTCTGCTAAAACAATGGTTGATAACACGTTGTTTTTATAATATGTTAGTGGTTTAACAACTGATTCTCCAACTGCTTTTAAGCCTGCAAAATGAATGATTCCATCTATTTTATGAGTTTGAAAAATTTCTTTGGTTTTTTCTTTATCAGTAACATCTACTTGATAAAAAACAGCATCTTTACCGGTAATCGTTTTAATATGATCTAACATTTTGATATGACTATTGCATAAATTATCTGCGATAATCACTTCGTAACCTTTATTGAGTAGTTCAACTACTGTGTGAGAACCAATATAACCTGTTCCTCCTGTAACTAATACTTTCATTCCATACCTCGTTTCTCTCTAACTATTCTTTTTTCCATATACATTCTATGATCGGCGACATTTAATAATTCTTCGACTGTTTTTCCATCTTGTGGAGAAACAGATAGACCCGTGCTTACTGATATAAAATATTCTTTACCTTCTATAATGACCGGTTTTGAAACCATTTCTTTAAAATCATACATCAGTCTAAAAATGTCTGATCCTTTGATATTTTCACCAAAATAAACAACAAATTCATCGCCTGCATATCTTGCTTTTAAGTGGCCTCTAAAGACTAAAACCATAAGTTTTGAAAACTCCATTAAAATCTTATCACCAATCAAATGTCCGTTTTTATCATTAAGATTCTTAAAGTTATCTATATCAATAAATAAAACACGTTGGTTATTAGGAAATTTCTCTAATCTTTTCGTTACTCTTCTAACAAAATATTCTCTTGTATAAAGACTGGTCAATGGGTCTCTGTCGACTAATTTAACCATGTTAACAGAGGTAATATCACTTAAGTCTTTATAAATCGCAACATACCGGTTGTTCTTTCCTTCTTCATCTTTAACGATAAAGATTTGTTTCCAAACAGGAATAATCTTTCCGCTGCGTTTTCTTTCCCATGATTCTCCTTGCCACTGGAATTTAGTTTTTACACTATGTAGCATTTCTTTATACAGTTTAGGCTCTGCATAATTCATAATTTTATTATCAAAAAACTTTGTTTCTCGCAATTCTGTTAGTTGATACTCTAACATATTGATAAAGGCGTT
Source organism: Phytoplasma sp. (assembly GCA_012519065.1). Taxonomy (GTDB): domain Bacteria; phylum Bacillota_I; class Bacilli_A; order Acholeplasmatales; family Acholeplasmataceae; genus Alteracholeplasma. Next base: position 3,722 of record JAAYQV010000190.1, on the reverse strand, counting down.
ATTTGCATAGATGATTTTTTCGTTTTCATCTGCAATCATAATGCCATCTGTATGGTGATCAATGATTTTTTGATAAGCTGTTAGCTCTGTAATAATGTTACTTTCTAATTCTTTATATGATATTTGATAGCCTATAAGCTCATCTAATGAATAAATAGGCGTATGAGTAATTTGTACTTTAATGCTTTCATTCTGCTGGTTTAATCGCTTAGCAACCATAACTACTTGATCTGAGTATTTTGTTTCTTCTAAGATGTGCATAGCATATGCATTTTCTTCTTCTGTAAACTTAAATATCTCATTAATAGGTTTCCCTTTAATTTTTTTGTTTTCATATCCAAAAAGGCATTCGAATTTATCATTGATCGCAACAACTTTTCTTTGAATATCAATTAATGCTGCAGCATCTTTGTAGTGTTTAAATGCCTCACTATCAGCTATTTGGTCTAGTTTCTCACTTTCCATAACCAAAGTAGGCACAACCAACTTATAACCTTCAATGATGTTTTCAAATTTTAAATAGTAACTTTCCCCTGTTTCATCGTTTTTATATATATAGGTTTTTAACTCGTCTTTTTTTATGTCTTTAGCGAGGATGTGATCTAAGTTTCTACCTACATATATATTCAGTCTATCTCTAGAACCTGGAGTATCACAAACAACTTTATACCCCTTTTCTTCAATGATAAAGACTGGCCTTCGACTATGAATTATAGTGTTTTGAAGGGCTAAAATCATTTTATAATCTGTCATTGCAGTTCTCCCCTATCTTGCAAAGCCATGTTTATGGTAAATTATACCATATTTTTATATATTATATTTTGTTATTTAATTTTATATTTAAGGTTTTATTAGTTCAGACATCTTTTTAAGATTGATTAAAACATATTTTTCTTTGTCTTTTCTTAAAGCCATATAATAGAAATCCTTGTGTAAATAATTTTTATATTTTTGGTAATTATCTGGAAAGATAGTTACATCAATTTCTTTTTTTCCTTCTGTGATATTAACAAAAGCCATTTGCTTTTGATTTTTAGTTTTAATTTCTTTTATTTTTGTGATGTATCCAACAATTTTTATTTCAAAACCGTTTTGTTCATCGATATTTTTGATTTTATTTTTCTTTTTAAAGTCATCATATATTGAAAACAGATCATAAAAAATGTTAAATCCATAACTTTCTTGTTCCTCTTTAACTAGCTTTTCTATGGTGAATTCATCATATGTTTGAGGTTTATAGTCCGTTAGGTATTGTTTGTATCCAACAACTTCTAAACTTCTATTTTCAAATAAGGTTTTCTTATTCATTCCAAAGTGATCTAAGGCACTTGAGAAAATCAAATGATTCATAAGTCTTTCATTAATGATGCCATTCATTCTACTTTTAAAGTCATCATATGACTTAAATGTGCCCATGTTTCTTTTTTCTACAATGTTTTTATAAACTTGAGTTCCAATGCCTTTAATCATCGTTAAAGGGAGTAAGACCCCTTCTTTGGTTACTTGATAGGCATCGGTACTTGTTTGTATGTTTGGTTTTAAAATAGGAATGTTTCGTTGTTTTAACTCTTCTATATATTCTATGGTTTGAGTAGAGTTGTTAATAACGCTAGTTAGTAGTACTGTCATAAATTCTTTAAAATAGTTGGCTTTTAAATAAGCCATTTGATAAGCAACCATTGCGTATGCCACACTATGGCTACGGTTAAATCCGTAGTTAGCAAATTTAACAATGTAATCATATATTGTATGAGCAACATTTAAATCTCTGTTGTTTTCTAAGGCTTTTTGGATGAACTTCTTACGTTCTTCTTCTAAGATTTTTAAGTCTTTTTTAGAAATCCCTCGTCTGAGTAAATCAGCTTCTGCTAGCGTATATCCTGCGAATTTAGAGGCAATCTGCATGATTTGTTCTTGATAAATAATGATCCCATAGGTTGGTTTTAAAATATCTTCTATGATTGGATCTATGATTTCATATGCAGCGCCATTTCTTCTTTGAATGTATTCATCTATATGATCCATTGGACCTGGTCTATATAAGGCTAAAATAGCGATGATGTCTTCAAATGTGTTTGGTTTTAGTTTTTGAAGAACTCTTCTCATCCCAACAGATTCTAACTGGAAAATCCCTGTTGTGTCAGCGTTTGATAATAACTCGTAAGTTTTTTGATCTTCTAGGTTAATATCTTGAATTTTAAAAGGTAGGTTCACCATTTTAATCACCTTATCCATGACAGATAAGTTTCTAATACCTAAAAAATCTATTTTAAGTAACCCTAATTCTTCTAAGTCTGTGGCTTCAAACTGTGTTTGATACATTTGATTTAAACCGTTTTGTAGTGGGATGTTGTTTTCAAGTGAATCTTTACTTAAAATAATTCCAGCTGCGTGAGTACCGGTATGTCTTGGAAGACCTTCTATTTTTTTAGCGGCTTTAACCAATCTCATGGTTTCTAAATCGGTTTGATCAACTCTATCTTCAGTGACTCTTTTAACAATCGCGTTGATACGTTGTGGTGCTATTTTCATAACTCTTGCGATGTCTCTTAAAGAAGATTTAATCGCAAATTTACCGAAGGTGATGATGCTTGCCACATGAGTTTTTCCATATTTATTTTTGACATATTCAATAACTTCATCTCTTTTATCATCCGGAAAATCCATGTCAATATCAGGCATGGTTTGTCTTTCAGGATTTAAAAATCTTTCAAATAATAAACCATAGGCCAGTGGATCTATATCTGTAATGCCTAACGTATATGAAACCAGTGACCCTGCCGCTGATCCTCTTCCTGGCCCTACTAAAATACCATTGGTTTTAGCGTATAAGACAAAATCATAAACGATGAGAAAATAATCTGGATACCCCATTTTTTCAATGGTATTTAATTCAAAGTTTAATCTTTGAAGATATGTTTCTTTTAAATGTGTTTTTTGGTTTTGAATCAATCTTCTTTCTAATCCTTTATGGGCTAGTAAAGACAAATAAGCAGATGACTGGATGTTGTTTTTATTAGGATAAATAGGTAATTCCATTTGCTTGGTAAAAATGTTTTTATATGTGATTTTTTTTATGATTTCTTGCATGTGATCAAAGACATAGGGAAAGTCGTAAAATTCTTCTTTAAGTGCTTCTTTTGTGAAAAAAAGGTTAGAGTCATCTGGGTGTGATTCAAATTGGCTGTCTTGAATTTTTCTTAAGGCAATATATACTTCTTTTTCATCTTTTTCTAAGTAATTGGTTTTTCTAATAGGCACTAATTTTAGTTTCACTTTTTCAGCTAGACTTGAAACATCGTATGATATCATTTTTAAAAAAGGGGTTTGTAAGGAAAGGCCCATATAAAGTTCTTTTAGATGTGTTTTTAAATATAACAAATAATTTTCTGCGGCTTCTATTTGTTTTTTAGCAATAAAATCTTCTAAAATTGTTTCAATCCCTGGGGTGATGAAAAAAAGACCGTTTTGGTATTTTTTGATATCTTCTATGGTAATTTCTGTTTCAGTAGTTTGAATGAAGGTTGAAAGAGCCATTAAATTTTTAAGTCCTTCATCATTTTTAGCATAGACCAGTAAAGAGCCTAAAAACAAATCATAATGAAATTCAATGTACATCCCAATAATTGGTTTAATATTTTCTTTTTGAGTCAACTTTAAAAAACGATACATACCATAAAGGTTTTTATCGTCACTGATTGATAAATATGTGAATTGATTTT
>JAAYQV010000189.1 GCA_012519065.1 Phytoplasma sp. | reverse complement strand
TTTTTGAATAATTGTGTGTTTGGTCTAAATCCAACACACATAATGACCATATCCACTTCAAATGTTTCTTTATCTGTAGAGATATGTGTTACTTGATCTCCATCTACTGTAAACCCTTTGACTTTTTGTCCTAAAGCTAATTTGATACCATGATCTGTAAAGGCTTTTTCAGCACGATCTGTGAATTCTTTATCTAAGTATTTAGGCATAATTCTATCTTCAGCATCAATTAAAATAACTTCTTTACCCATCATTTCAAAAGCTTCAGCTAATTCTACACCAATATATCCTGCTCCTACTACAGCAATTTTTTGGACATATGATGCATGCGCAATGATTTCATTGGCGTGGTTAAAGTTTTTAGATAATAAGACGTTTTCAGAACGAATACCTTCAATTGGTGGGATGATTGGCCAAGAACCTGTAGCGATGACTAATTTATCAAAATGATCTGTTTTAACATCATCTGTTTCTAGGTTTCTTACTTCTAAAGTTTTATTTTGATAATCAATGGATAACACTTCATGTTTCATGTTTGTGTTAACCCCTAATTGTTTTAATTCCTCTGGACTTGAATAAAATAATTCGTTTTGATTTTTTACAACACCACCTACATATAATGCAATACCACAAGATAAAAATGAGATGTTATCATTTCTTTCATAAACGGTTATATCAATGGTTGGATCTAATGCCTTTATATTTTTTATCGCGGCTGTCCCAGCGTGGGTACAACCAACAACTACTACTTTCATTGTTTATTCTCCTTTATAAAAATTAGTTTTCGTTTTTCTCCATTTACATTATACTCTTTTAGATATTGTTTTTAAATAGGTTGCTTATGAAAACGGTTTCTGATTATTACGAATTAAAACCTTTGGTTAAGGGTTTATTCTAATCATTTGTGCTTTATGCTATAATAAGCACGGTGATAGAATGAAACCCTATAAGATGGTCGCTTTTGATATTGATGGAACCTTGGTTGATGATCAAAAAAAAATGACTGAAAATACGATTGAATTATTAGAAAAATTAAAAGAAAATGATATTGAGGTTTGCATATCAACAGGTAGACCTTTTATTGGCTGCCGCAACATTTTAAATAAGCTTAGTTTTAAACCTAGCGTTATTGCATATAATGGTGGGGCTATTTATTCAAGTGATCATCATCAGGTCTTAGAAGAAAGTTTTTTACCCTCTAAAAAAGTCAATGAAATATTAGTTTTAACAGAAAAATTTGATGTTAGTGCTATGATTTGGGTTTCTGATACTTTATTTGTTTTAAAAGAAAATAAATGGGTGGATGATTATAAAACCATTTCTAATGTTTCACCTGTTATTATAAACTCTATTAATGATTTAGAAAAAATGAAGGTTAATAAGATATTATTGTATAGTACCTTAGATAAAATTGAATTAGTTAAAAATCAGTTAACTTATGATGCGTATGATTCATTTTTTTCTAAGAAAGATTTTTTAGAAATAGTTCCTAAAAATGTTAATAAAGGGACTGCTTTAAACCTTTTATCAAAGAAGTTAAACATAAAAAGAGATGAAATTATTGCTATTGGCGATGGTGATAATGATATTTCTATGATTGAGTATGCAGGATTAGGGATTGCGATGAATAACGCTTCAGAAGGCTTAAAAGTGGTTGCTGACGTGGTTGTTTCTTTTACTAATAATGACGATTTGTTAAAAAAATATTTAGAAAATTTATTAAAAATATTGTAATAGCTTTTATCAAAGCGTATAATTTAACCACGTAAAGGGGGAAGTTTTATGAAAGTTTACGTTTATGAAGATTTAAATGAGTTATATAAGAAAGTTGCAGATGTATTTATTAAACAGATCAATGAAAAACCAAATGCGGTTTTAGGTTTAGCCACTGGTTCTACACCCATTGGTATTTATGAAAAGATGATTGAAAACTATAAAGAAGGAAAATCAGATTATAGTCAAGTTAGAACAATTAACTTAGATGAATATCTTGGTTTATCTGGTGATCATCCAGCATCTTATGGTTATTTTATGAATGAATATTTATTTTCAAAAGTAAATTTGAAAAAAGAAAATATTAATCTTTTAGATGGTAAAACAAAAGATGTTGTTAAAACTTGTGAAGCATATGAAAATTTGATTAATACTTTAGGCATTGATATTCAGTTATTAGGGATTGGTTCAAACGGGCATATTGCTTTTAATGAACCTGGTACTAGCTTTGAGTCGGTAACTCACTTAGCTCAATTAACTGAAAATACGTTAAAAGATAATTCTAGATTTTTTGAAGATATTAATGAAATGCCAACTCAAGCATTAACTATGGGTTTAAAATCTATTATGTCTGCTAAAAAAATTGTTTTAGTTGCTTTAGGTAAAAATAAGGCTCATGCCATTTGGGGGACTTTAAATAATGGTGTTTCAAAAGAGTTTCCAGCAACTATTTTGAAAAATCATCCTAATGTAGAGATTTATTTAGATAAAGATGCAGCTAGTTTAATTGAAGAAAAATAAAAAATGACTTCTATAATTTTTTATAGGAGTCATTTTATTTTCTATTTTGTTGGTTTTGGTTTAATTAAGTGTTTATAGTAATCTTCTTTGTTAATTTGTTGGTTTCTTGCAATACTTAAAGCACCTTTTGGAATGTCTTTAGTTACTGTTGAACCAGCTGCGATAAATACTTGACT
>JAAYQV010000188.1 GCA_012519065.1 Phytoplasma sp. | reverse complement strand
TTGTAATATTATACTGAGCCATGGTTCATCCTCCTCGGTTTGGTATTTGTGTCGTAACTATATTCTAACCGAGGTTGAGCCTTGGCTCAAATTATTTTTCTTTTTACACCATTATACGGACTTAATCGTTGATTTGAGCTATCTAGATTACCATTTTGTTCACTTTTATTAGTTGGCTTTTTGGCCATGAATTTAGCGTATTGAGGATTAAGTTCTATATAGTAAGAATTTCTCACAATGTTGCTTAAATCATTCATCGTTTCATCATAACTAACTGCATCATTAGTTAATTCAAGAGTCATTGTATCTATGACATGACCTAGCTCAGCTAGACCTTTTACAATTCCCTTATTTTGAATAGTAGCCGATGTATTGCTTTCAAACGGTACCATTGAAACAAACAATATATTCATTAATTTCACCTCTTTCTATGAGAACAATTTTAAAGATGTGTAAATCATTCCAAGGTTTATTGTTGTAAAAATTGATATAAATATTATAATTTTTCTATTTTTAGGTTGTGTACTTAAAAATCCATCTACTGCGACGGCAGACATAAATGGGTAGTAAAATAAAAAGTGTCTAAATGTAAAAGTCGATGCTATAATTGCTAGGAACCAGCTTGAAAAAGCTAATGCCAACCAATCGAATTTCAAAGTCCTTTTTATTATAAAAGGTATAGCAAATATTTGAATTAACACTCCTAAATATATTAATAGTTGAATAAAATCAAATAATAGTTTTGAAGTATCATTAAATAAACCAAAAAAGTTCGGAAATGGACTAATTAAAGCGTATATCCCTCTAAAAAAAATACCTAAAGGCAACAGTGGGCGGTTAAATACAAATCTACTTAATCCGTCACCTGCCATATTAGAAACATAACTAGAATAGTGCTCTATAAAATATCTAATTTGAAATATCTCTATTAGATTACTTGCTAGTACCAATGGGATGATTCCAATTATAATATACCTTGTTTTGATTCTGTATAAAGCGGATATGATAAGCAATATAATAACTCCGGCAAAAAGTAATGAACTCGCTCTAGTATAGTAGGCAAAATATGATAATAAAATGAAAAATATGATGCTGAAGATCTTAAAGAAATATCTTTTTTTGCTCAAGATAAAATCGAATGATAAAGCAATTAGTAAAACCTGCAATAAACTGAAAGTATCTCTAAAAATATGAGCATTTATATATTGTATGTTTGGCATAAAAGCAAATAAAATTAGTGAATAATTAATAGTCTTTTCTTCCAAATCGGTATATTTATTTAAAAAATATTTAAGAATCATACAAATCCACAATAAATAATATACGTTAGCTACTCTAGGCAAAAAAGTACTATAACCATCAAATAGTTCAGAAAATCTTATTAAACCGGCCATATAAGCTACGAAAAATGGAGAATTATGAAACTGGTCAATAATTCTTAATTCTTTTAGCTTAGATGGGTTGTAAATGCCGTAGTTATAAGCATCAAATCCCCATTGTTCAAATTTCAAATCATCTGAACCACCAATATAATAAGGCTCTCCATAGTATAGTTGATTTGCTGAGAATACTAGAAATACAAATAGCATTGAAATACTGAAAATAGTTAACCATAATTTTGCTGTTTTATAGTCTGTCTTATAACAAAAATATAATGTAATTAGTCCCATAAATATTTGCAAAATTAAGACTGAAAATGAAAATGAAAATATTGATGAGAGAATTATGACAAACATAAATCCTGACGCAATAATTAATTTTTGATTTGAATTTAAAATTATATTTCTTTTTTGCATTTAAATTGCACCTTCTTATTCAAATATTGTCTCTATAAACAGTAAAAAATTAAAAATTCTGTTTGTAGATGCTTACAAAATTTTCTTCCACTCTTTAATTCCCTCAATCATTAATTTATAAGCTTCAATCCAACTTTTATCCCTTTCAAACATTTTCCTATGTTTAATTGCATACCTTAAACAAAACATTCTCGCCATATTAGGAGATAGTGCTGCATAAAAAACACCTTTATCTATAAAGAATTTGTCTGTATACCCTTTAAACCAGGTTGATTCCTGATGAGATACAACTCCTATAGTTTTATAAGACGAGTAAATTTTTAATCCTTTTTTTAATGAATCTCCTAAAAATAAACTATCTTCACCCGCACTATATTTAGCACCACCACCAAATAATAATGAAAAATGAACATTAGCTTTTCTTAATGATTCTAGTCTAATTGCAATTTGATAAGTTCCAAATCTAAAGCAATTTCGGAAATAAAGTCTTTTATTTTCTCTAATTAAGTACTGTCCTCTCTCCTTATTGGCACTCGGAACATTAAAAATTATTATGTCTGCTCTTGGATTTTTTTTAAATGCATCGCAAATTATATCCTTATAACCATCAACATACTCTACATCGTCATCAGCAAACAAACAAATATCTGCCGTAGCCCTAACTAAAGCTGTGTTTCTACTTAAGCCCACTCCTCTTTCTTTTAAAGAATACCACTTAATAGATTTCCCCTTATGAGTAAATTCGTCAATATCATTTCTATCACATTGATTTACAATTATTGCGTCAGAGCTGATGTTCATCTTTTCTAGAAGGCTATAATCATTTTGATGCATCGTAGATACTAATACTTGTAAATTCATTTAACCTTCTCCTTTTAATAACTTCACTATTTTCTCATATGTTTTTAATCTATCAAACCTATCTTCTGCTAGCTTACGACTATTCTCCCCCATAGTTTTTCGCAGGTTATCATCGACTATTAACTTTTCTAACTTATTTGCTAAGTCTACTATATTTCCATTTTCGCAATTTATCCCTGCTTCGTACTCTTCAAGTAAAGTCCTAAATTCCTTTGATTCCTGCGTGTTAACTATTGGAAGTCCTGATGCCACATAATCTGCATGTTTATTTATGATGCTTGCAGCAGAATTCTTTATAATAGGATTAACTGCAATATCACAAATAGTTAAAAGTCTTACCATGTCAGAGTATTTTAATTTCCCCGTAAATTTATAATTGATATTTTTTTGTTTCGCATGCTCTTCAAACTCTTGACGTCTAGGACCTTCTCCTATAACAACAAACTTTATGTTTTTATATCCTTTATCTTCTAATAATTCAATTGCATCAATTACACTAATTAGATCATAGCTATGGCCAAGCGTTCCAATATAAACCACCCAAATTTCATTTCCAGGCTTTATAGTATAATCAGATTCAGAAGCATATTTGTCAAAGTTATGAAGCTCAATTCCTAGATAAACACTGTTACCATCTATAATTTTTTTGTTAACTTCCAGAGCTCTACTAACGTAACTTTTTGACACCGCAACAATATCATCAGCAGATGAATACACTCTATTTGCTTTTAGCTTCATAGGGTAAAAAATCAAATCACTTATGACCGGTATATTTATTACCATTTTATATGCCTCTGGCCATAAATCTTGAATATCAACAATTACTTTGATATTATTTTTATTTGCATAAGCTGTAATTAAATCAGCTACATCTAACGAGGGAACTACACAATAAATAATATCTGGTTTCTTTCTTTTTTTTACATATTCCAATACATTTTTAGCAAATACTCTATGGCTTATAATTCTTTTCAAAGACACATTTTTATAATAGCCTGGCTCATTGATTAAAGTTACTTTATAAGGAAATGAATTTAAGAACTGTGCATCGAAATCTCTTTGACTTTTAGTTGCATGATAAAATGTAGAAGTAATAATTTCTAATTTTAATCCAGACTCGACTATCATATTCGCTAAAGTGAAATATCTACTGCTAGCTTTTTCTTCTTCAAAGTGCCAGTAATTTGTTATTAATAGTATATCTTTCATAAACCCACCCCTACAACTTTAATATCTATCTCAAATTCTCTATCATCACTTCAAACAACCTCTCATTCACTTTATCTGAAACAAAGGAATTATGAGGTGTTATAATTACATTTTCAAAATCCCATAAAGGACTTTCCTTTAATGGTTCTTCTTCAAACACATCTAAAGCTACCCCTAAAAACTTATCCTTATTAAGAGATTCAATTAATGCAGTCTCATCT
>JAAYQV010000002.1 GCA_012519065.1 Phytoplasma sp. | reverse complement strand
TGACCAAGCGCCCAAGTCACCACGTATTGTGGCCCTTCTAAAAAGCCGTTACCCTGCTTATTGCAGTTTAAAACCTTTGCAATATCTCTAGCAACAGAGGGTTTTTCAGCTAAAATTAATACGTATCCCAATTTTAGGTCAATCTCCTTTTCTACACGTTTTCATTGGTATAAGTCTTGTTCGACTTTTTCATAAAGTCGAACAAGACTTATGGTTTTTAATAATCATAATCATCTTCCTCCAAAACATCACTTTTGGGTTGGAACTTAACGACATTATTTGTCTGATCGTCTATAGTAAAATTACCTATCTCTAAACGTTTGCTGAACTCGTCAATGTATGCAGCAGGATTTCCGAAAGTTTCAGACAATGCATAATTCACTATATCTGATTTCGTACTACCCCTTTTCATTACTTTATTTAATTCTTTTTCAGATCCTATAATATTGTAGAATAGCCCGTCCAATAAAGACTGTTGATTGCTGTTTTTTTGTTCTAATATTTGAATTCGTTCATCCTTTTTTACAATCTGTTCTGATAGGCTTCGGGAATTACTTTGAAGCTTATTAATTTTATTGACAAGCCTATCTAACAAATCATTATAAGGAAGGAGATATTTAATTAACGATTCTTTATCTCCATAATTCTTTTCTATCACATCAAGGATGTCAAAAACGTCTAAGTCCTCTGTTTCGGATAAGGGTATGGTTCTTTTTTTTACTAAATTGTATTCGTCTACTAAATGTTTTCCTTTTGTTTTCCACCACGTATATCCAGGATAAAAATCAACTTGGCCATTATCATACTGCGATTTAACGAAATCATAGATGTCTTTATATGTGATTTTAGATTTGATATTATGGTTTTCATCATATTCAACAATCAGTTTCCTCAATGAAGTCTCTTTTTCTATATCATCCAAAATGCCTTTAGTACCGATTTTATTCATTATCTGAAACCCCTAACATAGACCGTAATTTTGCAATCCGTTTAATATCTAATTGAATTTCCTTTGACGTTGAAGATAAGTCTCGTTTTGTATTATTATTGACGTTTTCTGTGTTATCGAATTGCAGATCAAATAGCGACTGTATAAACTTGATTTTCCCTCTTGTTTCTTCATAAAGTAAATTCAAGTCAAAAGCAATTTGATTTCTTTTTTCTTCTAGTTCTTGATTGGAAATAGACCAATGTTTACAAAAATAACAACCTCTATGTTTCCAATTGAAACTAGGACAGGGCATAGTTTTGTCCATACAAGAGCCTAAATCTAATTTTAAATATTCCTTTTCCTCCACATTCTTGTTTATGTAATTTTTTTTGCTTTGATTCTCAAAAATATCTTGGGATTTTGGATGTAAAAGTGAAATTTCATTGTCATTAAAAGTTGAATTTATTGGTCTATACTGATTGAATTCCTTCTCCATTTTCTGTATTTCAATGTCCATCCAGTTTTCCATATGATTGAAATAGCTATATTGTATATCCTCTGTAATATGTCCTGCCAATCGCTGAATCTCAACCTTGTCATATCCCTGCATCATCATATTAATAATTGCGATGTGTCTTAAATCGCCAAGGTTAATCATTGTATCTATACTACCGATTGCTGAATCAGATATAAATGCCTCTTTTGATCTTGTTGAGTAATTTCTCCGGTAATGCTTATTTATAGAAATAATATTGATTTTATATTTCTCGTGTACTATTTCTTTGAAAAAACTTGCTATTGTATTATTGAAATTATGATAGTTAAACAAAGAATTATCATCATATGTTTTTTTATC
>JAAYQV010000187.1 GCA_012519065.1 Phytoplasma sp. | reverse complement strand
TCTGCTGCAGCTGTATTTAATGTACCTTTAGCTAAAACGTCTGCTGATCCTACTTTAGCAAAGTTAGTGCTTGTAATAACATTTGAGTTAACTGCGTTGTAATCTAATACTGCTTGGTTTGTAGTCAGTGTTCCTACACCAACTGTGTTGTTTGTATCTGCAGCTCTTTCAAATGCTTTAGTTAATGTTCCGTCTTGAATAAAAGCTACTCTAACTGCTGATGAAGCATATCCTTCTTTTGTGTCACCTACACTACCTGGAATATCAGATACCCATGTTGTTTTTTCACTCTCATGAATAGTGACGGTTGCTTCAATGTTTTTAAAATCACCAGCTGCAAAGTATAGATCAAATGAAACATATCCAGTAGTTACAACATTTTCATTGTTACCAAATTTATAGAAGTCAATACCATCTACTGTGGTTAAATCACTAAACTTACCACCTATTACTGGAACATCTTTTAAATCAACACTTGTTGACCAAGTAGTTCCATCTCTTGAAACCATGAACCCACCACTTGCTGCTTCTACTTGTCCTTCAAAACCATTTGCTGTTGCTGTGTTGTTAATTGTAAACCACGCAAACACCCCTGTACCTAATGCTGCACCTGTTAAGATAAGTGCTAAAATTGATGTAAATATTTTTTTTGATAAACCTTTCATTATTTATTTCTCCCTTTTTATATTTATATTTTTATATAGTGTCAACTATTTGTTGCTTTTCTTGCAGTGATGAATTCAAGTTGAATCATCACATGATCATTTAAGATGGCATCAAAGGCATCTGGATCCCAGCCTTCTAGCCAAATATTAATAGTGGCTTGACCTATGTAGTATGAATCTTGTTTTTCTAGTGTCATGATATATGATTGATTGTGATTGACAATGCCTGCTTCTTCTTTATCCCAGGCAGATAATTCATATATTTGATTTTTTGGTGTTTCTACAGGTAGCCTTAGTGTTTCCTTGTTTTTTTGATTATAGTAGTCATAGGCCCCAAATGCTTTGCCATAACCTCTATTTTCATCATTCGATACATCATAGATGAATTTGTTTTCATCTTTGTGGTTAACACCTATTCTCATTGCATCTTTGGCATAATAAGTGTTGACCTCATTTTTTTTTATCATTTGATGATCACTGTATTTAAAGTCTATGTCGCTTTCCCATCTTTTGCCTTTTGAGGTGATGAATGTCCCTGTTTTATTTTCTATTTCATAAGCATGATTTTTGCCGTTGGCTAGAAAAACATGCTTATCTTTTTGATCTTCTACTTGTGCAATGACTCTAAACCATACTTCTATGCTTATATAATCGATATTAGGTATGGCTCTTTGGGTTTCTGTTTGATAAGGGTTTTTAAAGAAATTAAATCCATCTTGGGTGGTGATGTCTTTAAACTTTAGTTTCTTTAGTTTTTCCTTGATCACTTTTTCATCTAGTGTTTTATTAAAGTTTTTTCCATCTAAGGATAATTCTAATAAATCTCCTGAACCTGCTTTTAACGAAATATCATCAATTAAACTGTTGTTGCTAATATTAAACCAAGCAATACCACTAACGGTTAAGGTAATGGTTAGAAGAAAGATAGTTACTAAAGTTATATAAATCTTTTTCATTTTTAGTGTCCTTCATCTATTTTAAAGACCATTTGAAACTTAATGGATTCTGGCATTTCTTCTAGGGTTGATGTTTCGAGAATATCAAACCAGAAGATGAGTGTAAATTTTTTTTCTTCTTTTGGGTTTAAGTGAATACCATTTTCTTTGATGATTACAGGTCCTTGATTAAATGTTTGATTAGCCAGTGTGTCATTAGATTGTTCAGATTGATAAATAGAAGTGTTTTTTTCATCTACTAGCATGATTCTGATGCTTTTATCTATTTTAAATTGATCTGTGACCTCTTGCCTTTCTGCCTCTGTTACAATTAAGTTATAACCGATGCTAAAGGATAGTTCACTTTCGTTTTTAAGATAGAATGTGTAGGAAATGAAGTTTTCTGTATGATAACTTCCTCCAGGGTTTTTTAAAATTTCATCTAGATATCGGGCTTTAATAGCGGCGCTACTGATGGGTTGGATGGGTCTTGCTTTTCCTCGAATGATTTTTTTGTTTTCTTTTGAGTTGGCATTAGTTGAGATAGATATGTTTTTTTGATGTGTTTCTTTATCAATTCCGATGGAAAAATCACCTGTATCTTGTCCATAGAATGTAACAAAAATCATAATTGCTGTAAGGATAAAGCTAGGAATTAAAAAGATTAATGCTTTTCTTGTTTGTTTGCCTACTTGTTTTTTCCCCCACAACTCTGATAACTTCAACTAAAACACCCCCTTTTAAACGACAAAAAAAGCCAGTCATCATTATTGACAACTGGCTACCAT
>JAAYQV010000032.1 GCA_012519065.1 Phytoplasma sp. | reverse complement strand
ATTGTTTCTAATTCTTTTGCTACTTTTGTAAAGTAGATGAAGTTATCAGGATCTAAAGCTGCACCACCAATTAAAACGCCATCAATCTCTGGTTCAACAATGATATCTTTGATATTCGTTGTTTTTACAGAGCCACCATATAAGATTCTAATTTTTTGTGCAACATCCTCAGAATATAATTTGGTGATCATACCACGAATGTAACGAATGACCTCATTGATTTCAGCCGGTTTAGCTGTTTTACCTGTTCCAATGGCCCATATAGGCTCATAAGCAATGATGATTTTTTCTGGATTTTTAATTTCTACATTTATAAATGCCTTTTCAATTTGGTCACCTATGTATTCGATGGTGTTTCCTTCTTCTTTAACTTCTAGAGGTTCACCAACACAAACAATTGGAACTAGCCCATGTTTTAATGCTGATAATAATTTTAAATTCACCATTTCATCGGTTTCATTAAAATGTGTGCGTCTTTCACTATGCCCAACTAAGATGTATTCTGCGCCTGCTGTTACAACGTGCATTGGAGAGTTTTCTCCAGTAAAAGCTCCCTCTTCTGCATAATGCATGTTTTGAGCCCCTATTCTCAAATGTTCTCCTTCACGTTTAACAAGTAAATTTAAAAGAATTGCAGGTGGAAATATGATTGATTCAACCATATCTCTATCCGGTATATTTCCAGTTACTTTAAAGATGAATTCTAATGCTTCGTCTTTAGATTTATACATTTTCCAATTAGCAGCTATGACGGGTTTTCTTTTGATTGTCATTTTTATCCTAAGATTGAAGCGATGTCCTTAATTGCTTGCTCGGCGTGTGGTCCGGTTGCTACAATTTTGACGTTTTCTCCTTTTGGTACTGCTAATGACATTAAACCAAGAATAGATTTTAAATCTACTGTTTTATCCTTGTAGTATAGTTTAATATCTACTGCGTATTTTGATGCTGTTTGAACTACTTTAGCTGCTAAGCTAGCGTGAAGCCCTGCAGTACTTCCGATTATAATTTCTTTTTCCATCATATGACACACTCTCCTTTAATTAGAACATTGGCGGGGTACTAATCCATAGAACTCTTGCTGGTTGATTTCCTAGATTAATTAAATAATGTTCTTTATTTGCTAAGTAGTAAAAGGTTTCACCCTTTTTAACTACGTATCTTTTTTTATTTAAAACTAAGACAATTTGTCCTTCTAATACATATCCAAATTCTTCTCCTGGGTGCGGATCATCTATCTCTGATTGACCTCCGGGTTGAATTTCTATCATGATTGGTTCCATTTCATACTTTAATGCGTTAGGTACAATCCAACTAATAGTATGACTTAACTCTTCATTTTCTTTTTCATAGAAATCTTCTTTAGTATGAACTGGCTCAAAATCTTCTTCTACTTTTCCAAAAAATTCATAAATTGGTGTTCCTAATACTTCTAAGATTGAAAACAGTGTTTGTATAGAAGGCGAGGTTAGATTGTTTTCAAGTTGTGAAATATATCCTTTAGTTAACTCAACTCTATTGGCAAGTTCTTCTTGTGTAAGATTATTTCCCAACCTTAAAGCTCTAATCTTTTTTCCTATATCCATTATTTATCTTTTACGCAATCAATACCAGGTAAAACTTTTCCTTCAAGATATTCTAAAGATGCTCCACCACCTGTAGAGATATGAGAGAATTGATCTTCTAGCCCGAATTTAGCAACTGCCGCAGCTGAATCTCCTCCACCGATGATTGTGATTGCATTACCTTGTAGTTTACCAATTGATTTTGCAATTGTTTTAGTTCCGTTAGCGAAACTATCAAATTCAAAGACCCCTAACGGTCCATTCCATACCACTGTTTTTGCATTTTTAATATAGTTTTCAAAAATTTCAATTGTCTTTGGTCCAATGTCTAAGCCCATTTCATCTGCTGGTATATTCGTAAAATCTCTAATGCTTACTTGAGTGTCTGGGCTAAATTCTTTACCACAAACAACGTCTTCTCCTAAGATGATTTTTCCGTTAGCTAAGTCTAATAATTCTTTAGCTAAATCTAGTTTATCTGTCTCAACTAAACTTTTACCCACTTCAAGTCCTTGAGCTTTTAAGAATGTAAAGGCCATACCTCCACCAATTAAAATATGATCAGCTACTTTTAATAAGTTTTTAATCACTTCTATTTTATCTGAAACTTTAGCTCCACCCAATACCGCAACAAATGGTCTTTCTGGGTTTTCTAATGTGCCTCCGATAAAGTTGATTTCTTTTTCTAATAATAATCCAGCTACCGCTTCGTTGATGTTGCTTGCAATTCCAACGTTTGATGCATGCGCTCTATGTGCTGTACCAAAAGCATCATTGATGAACACATCACCTAAGCTTGCCCAATATTTACCTAACTCTGGATCATTTTTACTTTCTTTTTTACCTTCTAAGTCTTCAAATCTTGTGTTTTCAAACATTAAGACTTCTCCTGGTTTTAAGGCTGAGACAGCCTTTTCTAATTGCTCTCCTCTAGTTTCAGGAATAAATTCTACTGGTTTATTTAGTAGTTCTGATAATCTTTGAGCAACTACCTTTAAACTATTTTTAGCTTTATCAGCTTCTTCTTTAATTCTTCCTAAATGTGAAAATAATATTAATTTTCCACCTTGTTCAATGACATACTGAATGGTCGGTAAAGCCGCTACAATTCTTGTATCATCCGTGATGATGCCATCTTTAAGTGGAACGTTAAAATCCACTCTAATTAATACCTTTTTATTGCCTAATTCAATGTCTCTAATAGTTTTTTTTGCCATGTTAGTCCTCCTAAGCGTCTTAAATCTTCTCTTTCATTATATCACTTATTTTTATCTATTTCCACAATGCCAAGTCTCTTTCGTTATTTTAAACTTAATTTATAGTGACGTATTTCATTTATTTTATGAACTATGTTTGCGTATTGTTCCTCCGTTATTTTTATAGTGAGTTCTGTTTTATCAAAAAAAATGATTTTTGTTTGATTTTTAAAAAAAATAGTTTTTTCAATGTTAGCGTAATTGATCCATATATTTTCATAGTCTCTAAAGGCTTGGGTAGAAAATAAGATGAGTGATTCATTGATGACTATAGGTATTTTATAGGATATTTTTAAATGTTTTTTAACACTTTTTAAGTACCCCTCTAATGTAAATAAGTGTTTTTCACATAGTTTTTTTATAAATGTAAGTTGTGTTATGAAATAAGTTTCTTCTTTTTGATTAAAAACAGTGCACCCACTGGCTGTATTAATGATATATTTCATTTTTTTAAAGAAAAAAGAGAGCTTATTCGCTCTCTTGTTTAAGTACTAATGCTAATTCTGTTTCTGGGTCAAAGAAATGACATTTGTTCATATCAAATGCTAATTTAACTTCTTCTCCAATTTCAATATGTTTAGCTTCGATACTAGCACATACACTTGCATCTTCAACGTCAAAGAAAATATTTGTTTCAGATCCTAGTAACTCTGATAAAGTTACCTTTACATTGATGGTTGCATCCGGATAAGTTTCTAATACAACTTCTTCATCGTGAATATCTTCTGGTCTAATACCTAATACAACTTCTTTTCCTATAAAATCATTGTCTTTTAGAATTTGAAGTTTTCCTTCTGGTACTAAAATTTTGATTCCCTTAGCTGTAAACTGTCCTTTTTCATCAACAGTTCCTTTAATAAAGTTCATTGGTGGTGTTCCCATAAATCCAGCAACAAACATGTTTACTGGGTGATCATAAATTACTTTTGGTGTATCTACTTGTTGGATATATCCATCTCTCATAACAACAATTCTATCAGCCATTGTCATAGCTTCAATTTGGTCATGGGTAACGTATACCGCTGTTGTGTTATACTTCTCAGCAATATCACGGTGAATTCTACTAAGTTCTGTTCTCATGTGAACACGTAATTTAGCATCTAAGTTTGATAGTGGTTCGTCTAATAAGAATACTTTTGCTTCACGAACAATTGCACGTCCTAAGGCAACACGTTGTCTTTGTCCACCTGATAATGCTTTAGGTTTACGGTGTAAATATGGTGTTAATCCTAAAATTTCTGCCGCTTCTTTAACTCTTACATCAATTTCTTCTTTTGAGAATTTACGTAGTTTTAAACCATATCCCATGTTATCATACACAGTCATATGTGGGTATAATGCATAACTTTGGAAAACCATCGCGATGTCTCTGTCTTTAGGTGATTTATCGTTTACTAAAACACCGTCAATAAAGAATTCTCCTGTTGTAATTTCTTCTAATCCTGCAATCATACGTAATGTGGTTGATTTCCCACATCCAGAAGGTCCTACTAATACTAAAAATTCTTTATCTTTAACTTCTAGATTAAAATCAAATACTGCTTGTACACCATTTGGGTATACTTTATTAATGTTGACTAATTCTAATTTTGCCATTATTAACACTCCTTTGTTTATTCAACCATTATTTTACCAAAAAAGAGGATGATTTCCTATGTGCAAACTGCCTATATTTTTTCTTTATTTAATGAAGTAATAAATGACAAAAGCATCTTCAAATGCTTTTAGGTCATAATCTGTTTCTTTTTTAAATTTATCTAATCTTTGAATTAAAGTGTTTCTATGCAGATACATTTTAGAAGCTGTTTGTGTAATGTTTTGATTGTTTTCTAAAAAGTTTTTTGCTGTTTCAATCATTTCAAAAGATAGGTGTTTAAGTTTTTCAGGTTTAAAGATTAAATCACTTTTTTCTTTTATCATTTGAATGAGTAATTTTTTTTCATCTAAAATGATGTTGTGGGAAACATCTGTATTAAAATATGATATGATGCGTTCATAATTTTCATCACCTTGATTAGAAATATAGGCAATGATATCAGTGAGTAAATCAGTAATTAGATTTTCTAAAATTTCATAAATGATTTCTTTTTCTTGGTGAGTAAAGATGATGATTGTTTCATCTTTTATGATGATTTTAACAGGATTAAAAAGATCATGTATGATTTCATTGATATTAATATCTTTATTGATTTTATTTTTAAATTTTAAAATTAAATATCTCATATGATCATTCCTGCTTTCTTATCTTAAATTATATCATATT
>JAAYQV010000186.1 GCA_012519065.1 Phytoplasma sp. | reverse complement strand
TTACTCACCTTTTGTACTTATCTTCCTAAAGACAGATATGAAATAATAGATGATACCATCAAACTCAAAAGTACAGCAGGGCTGATGATCTCATTAAATAAAGTAGAACAGCTAACCAAGAGAGATGAATATTCATTAGAAATTCAAAAAAACAACACCTACTATAACATCAAAATTACCCAGTGGTATGAGGATATCAATGAGTTTATCCATCCATGACATATCTAAAGCGTATCAAGATAATAAAGTTTTTGAAAGTTGTTCGTTAAACTTAAAAAACTATGGTCAAATCATTGGTTTGATTGGACCTAACGGTTCTGGAAAAAGCACTTTATTCAAACTCATATCAGGATTGTCATTTCCCGATAGCGGTGTTATCACCAATTCTTTAGTAACAAGTAAATTAATAGAAAATCCAGGCTTTATGTTAAATCAAACAGGTATAGATAATTTAAAATATATACTTAATACCAAAGAATTTAAAAACAGTAAAGAAATAGTTAAGCAGTTTGAAATGGAAGACTACCTTTCAAAGAAAGTTAAAACCTACTCATTGGGGATGAAACAAAAACTTTCATTAACTATTGTGTTATCCAAAGAAAGTGACCTCATCTTATTAGATGAACCAACCTTATCTTTAGACCATAAGGCACTATCAACATTATTAAAGATGCTTAAAGAACACTCAAAAACTAAAAAAATCATCATTTCTACACATGATATTCCAAGTTTTATTCATATTTTTGATGATTTGATGTTAATCAAAGATAAAAAAGTTATTAAAGGCTCTACTAATGACATCAAACTCAAAAGGTACTTAATTGTGGTAAGAAAGTTCGTTGAATTTAAAAAGAACTTAAATCATCTCATTTCAGAAGAACTATCAAAAAACTTAGAAGCACAACAAATCATCATTGAATTTACGCCTAAATTACACGATCAAATATTTGAGGAAATCATAAAATATGGTCTCATTAAGGCGGTACCAATCAACTCAGCTGAGGTGATAGGATGAAAAAAGTCATCATAAAGATTATTCAAAATAAAATCATTCTCTCTCTTACGATGATCAGCATTATCATCATCACCCTTTTTACGATCAACTATGCAAATCAAATAGAAGCAGTGAATGAAAAAATATTTGAACACTATATTAGCCCATATGAAAACAAAGAAGCACTTAAAGAAAACTTAGAGCAAATAAATTTAGTGATTGAAAAAGCAAAAGAAGAAAACATTCTATTAGAAGACTATGAAAGATTACTTACCACAAAAAGAATTTATGAAACCATCTTGAAAAACTATGTTGATTATCAAAAATTATATGATGCCACTTTTTTTTCTAAAATAAATGACCGGACAACATATACAGATACAATCAGTGACATTTATATCCCTTTGGTGTTAATTTTTTTTATTATAGCTTTCTATCTTTCTTTCGTATCAGAATTTGATGATAAAACATTCATTTATTTATATGACGATAAAAATCGAAGTACAAACTTCTTTAAAAGACTAATAGCTTCATGCATAACCACCACTCTTTTTTTCCTATTATGTGTTAGTATCATAGAACTTATGACTCTAAACTTAAAAGAAGAGATCACACACATACTAATTATTCAAAAAAAACATGTGTCAATCATCTCAAAAAATCTATACAAACTACTTTTTACATATACTTATCAAATATTAAAAATCATCACCACCTCATGCATCATGGTAACTATTTCTTTATATACTAAAAAAGGTATTACCGTCTTATCTTCTATGTTTGTCATATTAGCCTTTTATATTCTTTCATCCATGTACTTTCCAAATAGTACATTCATCTTAAGTATGGGAAGAAAAATAAGCAATTATCCATTTAAAACCATCTATCTTTTACTTATTTCACTTCTTATCACAATCGTTTCCTTCATCATAAGTTATCTTTCCTATCTAAAGTTTAAAAAACAAGATTTAATTTAATCGATCATAAAAGACAGAAAAAAACAATTTCTGTTTTTTTATTGTAAAACTTGACCCACGTCAATTTTTATATCCTTTTAAAGTGATAAGATATAACCGTAACAAAGAAAGGGAGATGTTCATGCAAAAGATTATCTTACAAAGAAAAAAAGAAATATCCTTCATTAGTTTATTTTTAATCATCACAGCATTTATAGGTCACTACGCTTTTAAAAATGAATTTTTTGGAGAAATTCTTTTAATCATAGCTTCAGTCATTGGTTTTATACCTATTCTCATACAAGCATATCAATCCTTAAAGGTAAAAGTCATTAGTATTGATGTCTTAGTGACTATCGCAGTTATAGGAGCTTTTATAATTAAAAACTACGAAGAATCTGCCATCGTTTCATTTCTTTTCCTATTTGGAAACTTCTTAGAACAACGAACCTTAAATAAAACTAGAAAAGCCATTTATGAATTAACTCAAATGGCTCCAAAGAAAGCCTTAAAAAAAATGGATGATCACCATTTTATGGAAGTTGACATAGAGGATGTTAACATAGATGATGTTTTACTTGTTAAAACCGGATCCCAAATACCAGTTGATGGCAAAGTCATTGAAGGTAAAGGTTATGCTAATGAAGCAAGCATCACCGGTGAAAGTATACCAGTCGTAAAAGAATTAAACGCCAAAGTTTATGCAGGCACTATTTTAGAAAATGGAACCCTTAAAATAGAAGCAGAAAAAGTCGGAGAAGATACACTCTTTGGTAAAATCATTGAATTAGTGGAAGAGGCACAAGACTCTAAATCCAAAACAGAAAAATTCATCAATAACTTCTCTAAATATTACACCCCTTTAGTCTTACTACTAGGCATCATAAGTTATATCATATGGCAAGATATAGAATTAGCCATCACCATCCTAGTTTTAGGGTGTCCAGGAGCCTTAGTCATCGGTATTCCAGTATCTAATGTGGCTGGTATTGGGAACGGCGCTAAAAACGGCGTTTTACTAAAGGGAAGTGAGGTGGTTAGTGATTTAAGTCAAACAGATGTCATTATCTTTGATAAAACAGGGACCCTAACTATTGGAAATCCAGAAGTTTTTAGAGTCAAAGAATATTCAGAAGATGTAAGTAAAGCTTATGATTATCTAAAAGCAGTAGAAAAGGAATCTGATCACCCTTTAGCAAGCGCCATTGTTCGTTACGTTAAAGAAAAAGAAAATTATAAAGTTTCTGATACGAAAGTCATCAAAGGAAAAGGCGTTATTGCAACAGTTGAAGGTAAAAAAATCATCATTGGAAATCAAAGTTTACTCAAATCAGAAAACATCCATTTAAATGAAACCGTACTAAATGATATCAAAGACTTTGAAACAAAAGGCGCATCCATTGTCTTAGTAGCCTTAGATAATGAGCTTAACCTTTTAATAGGGATCAAAGATCAAATTAGGAAAAACGTTAAAGAAGAATTAGAAAGCATTAGAAAATTAAAGGTAAAAAGACTAATCGTTTTATCAGGAGATAATCAAGGATCAGTCAATTTAGTTGCCAAAGAACTTAACCTAACCGAAGCACATGGTAATATGAGTCCTATAGATAAACAAAATTATGTTAAAAAACTTCAAAAAGAAGGTCATGTAGTCATGTTTGTTGGAGATGGGGTTAATGATAGTCCATCACTTGCCTTAGCACATATAGGTATAGCCATGGGAGGTGGAACAGATGTAGCGATTGAGACCAGCGATGTAGTTTTAATGAATTCAAATATTTCTAATATATCCTATGCCATCGCACTTTCTAAAACAATGATTAGAAATATGAAACAAAATATCATCATTGCTTTAGGGGTTGTTCTTACCCTACTGGTCAGTCTACTTGCAAGTGATTGGATGAATATGTCAATTGGGATGCTTGTCCATGAATTAAGTATTTTAGTCGTTATCATTAACGGCATGAGATTATTGAAATTTAAAAACAAAAAAAGGAGAAAAGAAAAATGAGAAAAGCAGTTATACAATTAGAAACACTAACATGCCCATCATGTCTACAAAAGATAAATGGCGCTGTTAAAGGATTAAAAGGAGTTAACAAAGACAGTGTAGATGTCATGTTTAATTCAAGCAAGGTTAAATTAGAATTTGATGAAGCTCTTATTTCAATTGAAACCATCAATGAAACCATTGATAAATTAGGATATGAAGTAAAGAAAAGTCAAGTTAAATAAAGACCACATCAATAAGCTAAAAAAAGAAAATGCATCTTAACTTAGTTTAGAAAAAGCATTATAAAAGTGATGTAATAAAAATAATAGATATAAATTAATCGTGATAAAAAAACTTGGCTAAAAATTGACTGGATAGAATAGGAAATCAAAATCTCTGTGATTAAAATAAGTCAAAGCAGCATCAAAGTTGATATAAGTTTAAAAAAGTGTTGATATTCAGGATTAAAAATTATATTATAATATTACGTGGAGCCGTAAGGCGTAAAGGACTTATTCGATAGAATAGGTCCTTTTAAATTTAATAAAGAAAACAATTAAACTAAAAAAACCAAATAAAGAGATTTATAGCCCTGTTCTTGTAAAAAAGATTAAAAAGTGATAGAATTAATAAGCATAGAAAAGTGTCTTTTTTTAAAGACAAGCATGTCATTATGAACACAAATGGGGTGTAGCAATGTTCAAATTAGTATCATCATATCAACCTAGCGGCGATCAGCCTGAGGCCTTAGAAAAACTTATTCGTAATTTTAATGATGGTAAAAATGAACAAATCCTCCTAGGAGCCACTGGAACAGGAAAAACCTTTACCATGGCTAACCTAATTGAAAAAATGAATA
>JAAYQV010000185.1 GCA_012519065.1 Phytoplasma sp. | reverse complement strand
TAGCTCATTATTTGCTGACTTATTGTAGATTATGATTCTTCGTTTACACTCAAAATTATCTTCTACAATAAAATGTGTTTCTCTTTGGAATGACAGGAACAATTGTTTGTGCAATTGTCCTTTGTCAATTTACTATTCTCACACTGTTTAATTATCATGGTTCATTGTCTTTTTTCATAAGACTTTATTAGTATAACAAAATTATTTTATAATGTCAACATCTTTTAGGGAAATAAATATGTTTGCTTTTATTATTTCCACATCTGTCTAGCAATACAATACTATATACTTTTTTCATAAATTTGTCAATGAGTTTTTTATTTTTATGTAATTACCCAGGTTGTAATGTTAAGTGACGGAAAATTCCAAGAAATATTCTATGCAATTGTTTTGCTTAAATAGCCGTTTGAAGCTTTTAAAATATTTGTCAAGGGTGGTTTTCCCTTTACTAATATTTTATAAAGATTCTATGATATCAAAGGCAAAACTTATGCAGCTTTTATTAAATTCTTTCTTATCTCATTAGCACTTTTGCCATCAAATATTCTCCTTGGATAATTGTTTAACCAATCTTCTATTTCTTGTATGTCTCCTTTTGCAAATAAAGATATTACCTTTCCCTTTGGTATGAATCTTCTTATTATTCCATTAGTCTGTTCGTTTGTGCCTCTTTCCCAAGAGCTGTAAGGATGACAATAGTATATTTGGGTTCTGGGCTTTGTTTTACTTCTTAAGGATTTCTCCATACCCTTATGATCTAGAAATTCACTCCCGTTATCTACTGTTATTGTTTTGAATTTCTCATTAAATGAGACTCTCCCAAGCTTTCTTTCCATAGAATCTAGTACTTTTATTACTTCTTCTTGGTTTTGATTAGCCAATTTAAATATTAATGTAATTCTTGATGCCCTATCGACCATGGTTAGTAAGCAGTTTCCGTTTCCATCCTTTGGACCTTCTATACAGTCCATTTCCCAATGACCTGTCTCTAGGCGTTTGTTAGCCTCTTCTGGGCGATCCCATATGCTTTTACCATCTACAGATCTATATGATTTTCTTATACGTCTTTGCTTGCGTTTTATTTCTTTACCTTCTCTTGGTAAATCTTTATTGGTTAGATTAGGGAAGAGCCCTTGATCTATATAGTTATATAGGGTTTTGGTGCATATCTTTGTAGCAAATTCTAAATCTGTATCTGGGTTAATAAATCCTGTTTGCTCTAATTCCATAATCACTGCATCTGGAGAGTATTTGTCATTTATTATCTTTTTCTCTACATGTTTTACAAAATCATAATCTTTTGCTATCTTTAAGCTTGGACCTTTAGCAGTTGCATTGTAATCATAATTTGATTGAGCTATTTCTGCACTATAGCTATGATATTCTACTAATTCACTAGATACTTGAAGCACTTTGCCCCTCTTTAGTTCCCGTCGTATTGTAGACTCACTAGAACCGACCGCATCTACTAACATTTGGATTGATACCTTTTTAGGGTATGCTTTCTTTACTAAATATTCTATGAATTGTCTGTCCTCAAAATTTAGGTGTTTACCATTTTTCTTTTTTTTGATATGATGTATCTGACCCAATGATTTATCCTCCTTTGTATTTCTAGCTGATTACATTGTATAGGATATTTCATTGGGTTTCAATTTTTGTATTTCCCTTCACTTCATTTTACAACTCGCCTAATTTAATATATCTTAAACCTTGCATTTTATCAGATTTGGGAAAGTGTCTAATTTAGCTTTACAAAGTTGCATTTAGTTTTACAATTGACCCTATCTTTATAACTATAATCATTTTCAATTTCATAGGTTGTAAATGTTATGGGCATATATATACATGATACTTATGATAAATAAACCCAGTCAGCCCCGCAAATAAAAAGACATAGCAATTCGAATCGGATTTTGCTATACTGTTTATGAGCTATATTGCACCATTCTTTTATACGAACACGAAGAAAATGGGCCTAGTGTGGTATTATTTATATTAAACAACCTTGGCTATGTCTAAGAAAGGAAGATTTTTTTGGTGGAATTAAGAACGATTAATGAAGATAATTATGAAGAGTGTTTGAATTTGAGTGCATCCGTTACCAATGC
>JAAYQV010000184.1 GCA_012519065.1 Phytoplasma sp. | reverse complement strand
CGTCCGATTGGGTAGGTAAATGGTACTGCTTTTTTACCTAATTTTTCTCTGATTTCTTCAAGTAGTCTTTCGTAGTTAATGTTTTCCTTATCCATCTTATTGATGAAAAGAACTGCTGGAATATTTCTTTCTCTAATGGCATGCCAAGCACGTTCTGTACCAACTTCAACGCCTTTGGTAGCGTCAATAAAAATAATAGCACCTTTCACGACGTCTAATGCATAGTTAAATTCCACCAATCTTTCATCATTTCCCGGGACATCTAAAAAATTGAGTTTGTAGTCTTGCCAAGAAATTGGAATTAAACTTGTTTGCATACTGCTTCCGCGAAGGTGCTCTTCAAGTAAATAATCTGATTTAGTTGTCTGTCTTTCGACTTCTCCTTTTTTAGGGATTTTCCCAGAAACAAAGAGCAAACTTTCGGTCATGCTGGTCTTTCCAGAGCCCATATGACCTAGAAGAGCGATGTTTCTGATCTTATCGGTTACAAATTCTCTCATAAATACCTCCTGTGTAATCGTTTTCATCTTACCTTTATTATATCATAAATATATCGAAATGCTATAATAAGATTGGTGATTATATGAAAAAAATTACGTTGTCTTTGATTAGATGGTACCAAGAAAAAATATCAAAACAAACAAATCCTAAATGTAGGCATTCTCCTACTTGTTCTAATTATGGTTTGATTGCTTATAAAAGATTTAATTTTTTTAAGGCTAGTTTTTTTACTTTGAAAAGATTTTTATCTTGTAACCCTTTATTTAAACCTAAATATGACCCTGTCCCTGAAAAAGTTTTTAGTTTGAAGAAAGAGTTTTTAGTTACTTGTCTAACAGAAAATCAATGGACTAAGATGAAACATGAAAAAACAATTGAAATTAAAGAACCTTTCATGTCTATTAATGACTTTTTAAAGAAAACTGCAAGTTATGATCTTATAGAAGAACGATTGGTCATTGTTTGTGTGCTTAAAAATAAGGTTGTGTTTCATGAAATTGATGATACAGAGGGTAATCTATCTTATTTGATTGAACCTTTTGATGGTTCTTTAGTGTATGATACATTGATTTATCAAACAGACGAAAAAGGAAAATATCTTAAAAATAAAGCTTTTAAAAAATATTAAGGTTGATTTAAGTTATAGTTATTATAATAGTGTCATAAGAGGTTGGTCATGTTTTTCTTTTCATTTCAAAATAATACCTATCTTTTTTTACCCTCTTATACATAAAACTTTTTATAGATTGTTTGATCCTCCGAGTCCCCTCTCCTAAGGTGTTAATAGTCTATTAAAAAGTTTAAAGACCAGAGTTTTATACTCTGGTTTTTTTTATTCATTAATTTAATAAAAAAAGCGGATAATTTCCGCTTTTCTTAAAATCCTTTATAAAGTAGTTCCAAATGTTTGCCTATATGTTCTTTTAACATGGTGGCGTATAAATCGCTATACTGAGTCCATAGATGATAGAGTCTATCTTTAAACTTGTATGTTCCATCGTTATTTTTATCGTTTAGTATATAACCATAGGTAATATGAATGAGTTGTCTTGCATCATTGTTTTCAAATAATTTTGGTAACTCTTGATCTGATAGTTGATCAATTGCTGGAATGTTTTCAATATGTGTTGTAACATGATATAGTTTTTTTGCTTGATCAAAGGTGTCTAGTGCCTTTTGATGTATTTCTCTATATAATGATGGATCTTTTATTGCTACCAAATGAGCAGCCACTAACCAGTTGGTTCCTGCTGTTTTAACATGAAAATGTCCCTTAGTTTCCTTACCAATGATTTCAAAAATTGAAAATTTATCTGATCCTGAATGAATGCTGAGTTTATATCCATAATGTTCTGCAATTGCGACGTGTACTTTTAGTTCTTCTTGGAAAGTATGGGTGTTTCCGATGTAATCAATACCTTTTTGAAATTCTCCATGAAATCTTGGTGCAATTGTCGTTAAATGTACTCCTTTTTCTGCTAGTTCATTTGCAATGTATAAATGATGATTGAGTTCGGTTTTTGTGGCTGTTTCATCAATAGATAATTCTAAGTCAACTTCCTTATTGCCTTTAAAGAATTGATGATATATGTGGGTTGTATATTCGACGGAGTCTTGATAAATTAAAATGGCTTTTTTTAATTCTAATTCTGTAAAACTTATTTGATGTCCTTGAATGTTAAATGTTTTGTCTAAATATTTCTTTTTATCATTTTCTGTCAGATTTACTTCCTGATTGATTTGTTCTACACTTAAACTTTCTACATCATTTCTAATATGATCGCTTGTATCTAAAGTAATCATTGTAAAACCAGTATCTAATGCATATTTAATGTCTTTTTCTGTTTTTAAATGGTCTCCATCTGCTCCAAATCCTCGTTTGTAGCCCATTTTATAAACTGCTAATGATGCAGCATCTAAAACATCTGAATATGTTCTATTGGTGAGTGTTAATTCTCTCATGGATTGTTGAGCTAACACAGGATATGCATCGTAGGCAAGTAAAGCCCTTAAGTGTCCTTCTCCTGCTAGACCAAGTCTATCGCCTAACCCAAATGAGCGTTTTTCTCTTAACACCGGTTTGGGTTTCATGTATGGAAATAAGTTTCTTAAAGCATTGATGTTATCATGATCTGTTTGAGCGATCAGATAGTCTAATTGATTAAGTGTTCTTTTTTCCCCTTTAAAATTTTTCATAGAGCTTCCGGTGACGACGATGAGGTCGTTTCCTTCTTCTTTTATGATAAATATATGATCGTCTTTTAATTGATTATAAGATTTTTCATATACACCAAAAGATGCAAATTCTTTTGGATTTGGTAAAGTCTTTAAAAAATCAGTGAGTTTGCTCATATATATAAGCTCCTTTCTTCTACAAAGCATGTGTGTCCGGTCATGCAAACACCGTTTATTATATTATACCACTTATAGGACTTTCTGTGTTTTTTTTACTTTGTTTTTGTAAAATAAAAACCAAGTTAAAAACTTGGTTTAAAGTGTGACTGTATCTATTTTACTGTTTAGAAGTTCTTCGTCTAATTCATTTTCTGTTTTAGCAACGATTGTAGCAACAACACCTGTCCCAACAACGTTGACCATGGTACGTCCCATATCCACTAATGCATCCACACCAATGACTAAAGCGATACCTTCTAAAGGCAAACCGACAGCGGATAGTGTAACGGTTGCTGCGATTGTAGCAATCCCTGGAACGCCTGCGATACCGATAGATGCGATGGTTGTTGTTAAAATGATGACTAGGTATTGTACGATAGATAATTCTATGCCATAGGCATTAGCTGTAATGACTGCAACCATGGCCGGGAAGATTCCCCCACAAGCATTCATTCCTACGTTAGCACCAATAGGTCCCACAAAGTCTGCAATACTTCCACTAACCCCAACACGTTCTTTTAAACTTCTAACTGTGACAGGTAGTGTACCGTAACTACTTTGAGTAGTGAATGCTACCAACATGGCAGGTGCGAATTTTTCTATGAATTTAACTGGTGATATTCTATGTGCTAATAATAACCCCATTTGAACCACAACAAAGTGGACAGCCATGGCTAAGTAGATTAAGATCGCATATAATCCTAATTGCTTTAAGGCGTCTAAATTATTTCTACCTACTGCGTATATGATAAATGAGAACACTGCATATGGTGTTAAAGTTAAGACAAGTTTGGTTACTCTTACAATGATTCTATTAAATGACTCATTAAATTCTAGGAATGGTTTCATTCTTTCTGGTTTTCTTTTGCTTTCAATAATGATTGCAACGGATACAAAAATAGCAAATGCTACCACTGGAATAACGACGTTTCCACTCATTGCACTAATGATATTGTTTGGGAAAAATCCTAAGATAACATCTTCAATGTTTTGAACTGGTCTTACCGTGACATTTCCATCTGTTGGGAATCCTTTACCAATGCCTGTGAAAGCGGCAAAGAGTAGTCCTATTACAGTTGCAACTGCTGTAGTTGCTAATAACCAAAAGAGGGTTTTCCCACCGATGCGTTTTAGTTTCGTTGTATCTTCTAATGAGGTAAAACTTTTAATAACAGATGTTAAAACAAGCGGCATAACAACCATTTGGATTAACTTTAAATATAAGCTTCCAATAGGTCTAACGATAGCAGTAATGGTTGCTGTGCTAACACTTCCTGCAGAGTTTTTAATCTCAGTTGTTATCGGTCCAAAATAAAGTCCTGCAACAACCCCTAATACCATTGCTATTAAAACACGGTATGCGAATTTAACTTTCTTTTTCCCTAAGAAAAACAGTAAACCGATGACTAAAAGTGTCACGATGTATAATAGTCCTTTTTGCCAGGAATCTATTTTATAATTATCAAACATATTCTTTCTCTCCTATAATTTATATATTCACCTTTCTAGGCAATTATCATTATACCATTATGTAAGATTTTATCTTAAAATTAACTCTATTTTTGCCTTCTTTATCATATAATTTGATATATTCTCATGTGCATCGCTGATATATCTATATATGGTAGGAGCATTTTTTGATTAGAAGCAAGTTTTAGTCTTACAGTAAAGTCTCTATTGGGTAAGTTTTTTAAGGCTTCTGTAATTTCTTGGTGATTATTAGGATACAACGTTTTTAGATGTTCTATGAAGTCACCACTACTTTTAAGTTTTTTACTATGGACAAGAAAACTGATGTTATTTCCGTTGATTTCAAGTTTATTCAAATCCCCTATTTGAATGATTTGGTTAATGATTGGTAAAATGATGTTAAAATCATTGATTTGGTCTTCTTCTGGATAAATGGTTTGGATAATACTTTCTTTGAGTTCTAGTTTGGTCTTATTTTCAACTTCACCTTGGAACCCATAAGAGGTTTTTCCTAATTCTTGAGTTGTTTTATCATAGATGTAAAAATCATCATATATTTGTTCATCACCGGTCATGTTTGATCTTTGGTTTAAAACTCTTAGATAAATGGTGGTAGTTGATTCATTGATATAATAGACTCTTGGACTAACGGTAGAAAGATATACCGTAAAATCACCTAGAATATGATCAAATGGTTGTTCTATTTTTTGATAAAATGATTGGTTGGTGAGTTGATTAAGAAATGTTTTCATTTCTGTTTTTTCTTGATTTTCATAACAACCTGTTAAGGTTATTAATGATAAAAATAAAATAGATATAATTGCAATTTTTTTCTTTAACATATTTATTCTCCCCTCATAATATATATATGTATGTATTAAATGAAAACCTTATTCATGGATAAGGTTTTCTTTTTTTAATTGGTTAAAAGTTTGCTGGTTGGTTTCCAAAATTCATACCAAGCAGGTTTTAATTTAACATGAATTTCATATATGGCATTTCTATGTATTTGATTGACTATGTAATATGAGTTTTGTCCT
>JAAYQV010000183.1 GCA_012519065.1 Phytoplasma sp. | reverse complement strand
TGAAGATGAAGAAGAGATTTTATAATCTCTTTTTTTTATCCTCGCGTGGTAAGTTATTAGAAATTATGATACAATAAAAAAAGGAGATGATCTTATATGAAAATAGATTTTAGAAACGAAGTCTTAAAAAGAAAAGACGAAATTATTAAAGACGTTCAAAGTATTATTAGAATAAAATCCGAATTAACTACTTTTGATCCAAATAGAGTAGGTGCACCTTTTGGAGAAGGCAATAAAGAGGCTTTAGATTGGATGCTGGCTTTAGGGGAAAAAGATGGATTTAAAACAGTTAACGTTGACGGTTTTGCAGGACATATTGAATATGGTGATCAAAAAGAATTTGTTGGCATTATGGGCCATTTAGACGTTGTTCCTGCGGGGAATGACTGGACTTATCCAGCTTATGGGGCAGAAATTCATGATAATAAAATTTATGGTCGTGGTGCAGAGGATGATAAAGGTCCAACAATCGCTTCTTATTATGCAATGAAAATATTAAAAGAATTAAATGTTCCGCTATCAAAAAGAATTAAATTGGTTTTAGGAATTGATGAAGAAAGTGGCTGGAGATGTGTGAGACATTATTTTATGAAATATCCAGAAACACCAGTTTCAGGATTCATTCCAGATGCTGATTTTCCGTTAATTTATGCTGAAAAAGGAATTACTAGAACCGTTTTAAAAACTGAAATGACTGATGATAAAATCATTAGCATTGATGCTGGCTTTAGAGATAATATGGTTCCAGATTTTGCGTTGGCTAAATTAGTCTTTAATTCAAGTTATGAATCATTATTTAATGATTATGTTAAGAAAAATCAATTAGATGCAACCTTTAGCGTTGAAAATAATGAAATCATTGTTCGTGTAACAGGTATTTCAGCTCATGGATCAACACCAGAGTTAGGGAAAAATGCTATTGATTATTTATTTGATATTCTAAATGCACTTCATATTGAAAACAACTTAACCCAATTAGTTAACACTTATTTATCTCATGACAATTACGGTAAAAAATTAGGTATTAATTATAAAGATGAAGAAATGGGTGACCTAACCGTTAACTTTGGTGTTTTAAAATATGACGGTAAAAATGTTTTAATTAATTTAAATTTAAGATATCCAAATGGTGTAGACTATCAAAAAGATGTTTTTGAGAAAATTGAGCAATTAGTTAAACCACTTGGCTTTACTGTTTCTGTTGAACATCACCAAAAATTACTATATTATGATCCAAATTCAGAATTGGTTCAAACTTTAATGAAGGTTTACTACAAACATACCAATGATTTAGAAGCTAAACCAATAACTATTGGTGGTGGAACCTTTGCACGTGCTATGCCAAATACAGTAGCCTTTGGACCACACTTTTTAGGTAAACCATCATACATTCACCAAAAAAATGAATTCATTGATATCGATGATTTATTAAAAGCAACCATTATTTACTTAGAAAGTTTATACGAACTAGCAAAATAATTGATTTTAAGAGGGGAAATTGAATGAAAACTTATTTGGATTTATGTCAATATGTATTAGAACATGGGAAAGATAAAGAAGACCGCACCCAAACTGGAACTAGAAGTGTTTTTGGATACCAAATGCGTTTTAATCTAGAAGAAGGCTTTCCACTATTAACTACTAAACGCGTTCACTTAAAAGCAATCATTCATGAATTATTATGGTTTTTAAGTGGCGATACCAATATTAAGTATTTAGTAGATAATGATGTTAAAATTTGGAATGAATGGCCATATGAGAATTTTAAAAAATCAAGTGACTACCAAGGAGAAAGCTTAGAAGAGTTTGTTTTAAAGATTAAGGAAGATAAAGCATTTTCATTAAAACACGGCGATTTAGGCCCTGTTTACGGTGCTCAATGGCGTAATTTTAATGGCGTTGACCAAATCAGTCAAGTCATTGAACAAATAAAAAATAACCCAGATTCCAGACGTTTAATTGTATCTGCATGGAATCCAAAAGAAGTTTCACAAATGGCTTTACCACCATGCCATGCTTTTATGCAGTTTTATGTGCAAGACAATAAACTATCCTTACAACTTTATCAAAGAAGTGGTGATATCTTTTTAGGTATCCCATTTAATATTGCTTCATATAGTTTATTATTGATGATGGTTGCTCAAGTAACTAACTTAGAATTAGGTGATTTTGTTCATACCATTGGAGATGCACATATTTATAGCAATCATTTTGACCAAATAAAAAAACAACTAACAAGAACACCAAGAGCCTTACCTAAAATGGTGATCAATCCAAATATCACCAATATCTTTGATTTTAAGTATGAGGATTTTACTTTAGAAGATTATCATCCATATAGTAGTATTAAAGGAAAAGTTGCGGTATGATCTCTTTAATATGGGCAATGGATACCAACTGGTTGATCGGTCTAGATGATAAACTACCATGGAGATATAAAGAGGATTTAATGTATTTTAAACAAATGGTTAAAGATCAGACGGTTATCATGGGTGATGTCACTTATCATTCCTTAAAAGGTTATTATAAAGATAAGCCATTTCCTTTTGGGAAAATCTATGTTTGCACACTCGACCAAACTTTAAAAATTGATGGTGTAAACATGGTTTATGATCTTCATGCCTTTTTACAAAATAACTC
>JAAYQV010000182.1 GCA_012519065.1 Phytoplasma sp. | reverse complement strand
TGGTTTGGTGATATTACTTATATAATAACAGCCGAAGGAAACCTATATTTATCAGTGTTTATTGATCTATATACACGTAAGATAGTCGGTTATAGTCTTAAAAGCCATATGAGAACATCACTTGTAATAGATACTATAAACATGGCTATTACAAATGAAAAACCGGAACCAGGACTTATTATTCATACAGATCAAGGAACGCAATATCTATCACATGATTTTCTAACATTGGCTAAAAATAACAATTTTATTACTAGCAATAGTAACAAAGGTAATCCATATGATAATGCTCTAGTAGAATCCTTCTTTAAAACATTTAAACGTGAGGTTTTACCAAAAAGATATTATAAGACAAAGTCTGAAGCAAAGTTAGAAGTTTTAAATTATGTTGAAGTTTACTACAACAAAAAAAGGTGTCATTCATCACTTGGATATATGACACCTAATGAATTCGATTTACAGAATTCTTGATTTCTCTTAACTTTTTGTCCACAAAAGTATTGACAGTCCATTGATTTCTCTTAACTTTTTGTCCACAAAAGTATTGACAGTCCAAAAGTCCCATTATTTGTAGTGTCTACTTTAAGGAGATCATATCACTTTTATAATACTCCAATAAATCATTAAATCAAACTAGTTATCTTTATCTTTGTTTGAAGTTAGTATCATAAAACATATAGGTAACTCTATTATAATTGTTGATATTCCTATTCCTGTTGCTATAACCACATGTCCAATACGTGATTCTAAGAATTCAGGAAGAACAAAAATCAATACGAAAGCAATAAGCAGATTTACTCCTAATAATATTTGAAACTTCTTTTTCATATCTTATTCCTCACTTTTCGAATGAAACAAATTCTAAATTACCAATAGAAATTCTTCCATAGTTTCTTGATCCTGACGGATTAAATGCACTAGAAGTAATCCTTATTTCCTTTGCTCCCGATATTATAAAAAAAGTATATGCTCTTGGATTATTTCTATTAGTTGGAACATTGTTTGATCTATCTAAAATATCCATTAATAAGACCCATTCATTATTTCTGTTTTTATACTCTATAACTGCTCTATCATAAGCAGAAAACTTCTCATTTGAACTCCAAAATGCTAAATCAACAGTAAATTCGTGTACATCTTTCTCAAATTTGAATTCTAAGTAAGCACTACCAGCACCGCTTCTATAGGCTGATAAATTAATATATTGGTCCTCAATGTATCCAGTACGTAGTCTATTAGTTTGAAAATCCCATCCATTAATACTGTGATTACTTGTTTTTCCATAGAAGAAATATTGCGGTTCAAAACCAAGACTCTCTGGTTGTAATTTTAATACTGATGTTTTTATTCTATCATCATAACCTGGTAGAGTCATAATTGTTCCAATCATTTTATCACTCATGGCATCTGAAGAAATTGGAACACCAATAGGACCATAAGAAAGATCTAAATCAAAATCAAATATTTGGTAATTATGGACATACGTAGGTAAAACTTCCGTTGTATTCGTTGCAATCAAATAATGGTTTCCAGTAACTCTTAAGCTCTTCATTGACATAGGTTCTTGATAATCATGAGATGATATTAAAAACTCATAATCTAATCCACCTCCCGAACCAGCTGAATAATTTGGCTGTAACTTTTCAGAAAAATATGAATAGTTAGTTCCACCTAGCACACTAAGTGTTCTTAGCTCATAAAAGATTTCTCCTTCTGGCACTATTCCATCATAGGTCACAGCATTACTCCCATGTTGAATCACCAAGTTATCTCTTTTTTGAATAAAGAAAGAACTAATGATTTCCGCATCAACTTCAATATGATATACAATTCCACCGTCATAAAAGCCTATTTGATATGCCTTGGTAGTAAATCTTATATACCCTTTGGGATGAGTAAATGTACTTTCCTTAAATACATCGTTTGAGAATAATCCTATTTGCCCCTGCTCATTAAATCCATATCCCTCTGGAGCTTCAAGTCTCCTTTCACCATAATGAACATTTTCTCTTTGAACATAAACTGCTGATGACATTTGAGCTTCATCCACATTTATGTAGTATTC
This sequence comes from Phytoplasma sp., assembly GCA_012519065.1. Lineage (GTDB taxonomy): Bacteria > Bacillota_I > Bacilli_A > Acholeplasmatales > Acholeplasmataceae > Alteracholeplasma. The sequence continues at coordinate 3,933 of JAAYQV010000182.1, read as the reverse complement.
ATCAAACATGTTTTGTTTTAATAAGTTGAATGTTGATACTTTATTATTACTATCATTGTACCAAACAAAACTTTCAAAACCCTCTGTCTGTTCAAAGAAGACAACATTATTTCCAGTATTTTCATAAGCAAATACTGGTTGCGTAGCCACTATTCCCCCTAATATTAAGAGTAAAATTGCATAAATTTTTTTCATCTCTCATTTTTTCCTTTCTATTGCAATTTTTTTATTTATTAAAACTACCAGTGTCATTATCATTGGTATTATCAAAATGAAGACACTTTGATAGTAGTTTCCAAACTGATTTTTATCACTATATCTACTTACACTTACAATAAATCTTGTAATTTCGTATAAAAGAAATAGTATCCAAAAAATATTGATTGACTTTTGTGATGATCTGCTTGTAAATATGACGTAAATTGCTAAATTTGCTAATGTATAACAAATTGTAAATATCTGCAAAAAATATGTAGGATTAATAAAACTTTTTAAAAATATGTATAGACTTGCTCCGGCCATTGCAAGTAGTAAAGTTTTAACTGCTGTTATTTTTATTTCATTTTTTGTTAATTTGTAAATATCTTTAGTGCTATTGATTAAAACAGCTAATGAAATCATGACTATCATAATTAAAACTATTAACCATATTACAAAATATTCAACGACAAAAAATGACGTTATTAAGAAAGAATAGACCACTAAAATTAGAATCTCGTTTACTGATATCTTTTTACTGAAAAGACTTTTTATAATTATCCATAAAAAAGGTATAATGCCAAAGTTTGAAATGATTCCTAAAATGGGGTTAATATCATTGGGAGTAGTTACTTTGTATAGCAATAATGGAGTATAAAACAATAAACTGTACAATCCAAATTCAATATGCTTTTTTAGTTCTTTTAAATTTTTAATTCCAAATAATAAGGCATTAAATATTACAATTCCTATGTTAATTAAAATAATCCATGTAAGAATATCTTTATCTTTAAATAAATTTTTGTAAAGCAATCCATAAAAAGTATTTATGATTGCTGATACTATCAAATACCAATAATGGTTACTCCATGGTGAATTTCTATCAATTGTATATATTTTATTTTCTTTTTTGTAAACAATAATATCTTCGTTAATTGTCTTGACAATCTCTTCATGTTTGCATCCTTTCTCATTTAAATCAATTGATCTATCTTTACATGCGTCTAAAAACTCTTTATGCTTAACTTTATTAAGTTGATTTTTTTGAAACAACTCTTCAATAATTTTTTCTTCACTTATCATAAATTTTAAAATCCCCCTCAATAATACTGCTCATTGCTTTTAATGAATTAATAAAATATTCTTGGTGTTTTAGAAAATAATCAATTCCAAGTTTTGTAATCTTATAATAAATTCTTTCAACTCCTCTATTATTAATTTCTTTATAAGTTGTTACTTCCCTGTTTTCCAAACAAGCCTTTAAAATCGCTAACAGTGAAGGGTTACTAATTATTATTATGCCATTTGTCGTTTTTTCAATTAGTTTACAAATTTCATAAACATAACTATCTTTTTTTATTAAGATTGAAAAAGTTATCATTTTTGAATAACCTTTAATTAATTGTGTTGATTCTTCCATGACTATTTCCTCACAAGTTTATAGTTAGTTTTCCTAATTATAACGCAAGAATAATTTTTATACAAGTTTTATTTCACTTAATATATAATTTCATTAAATAAACATTATAAAAGGAACTGACCCAAACTAATGGGAATAGATAAAAAGAATTTAAACATGATTATTAATCAACCTATAATCAACAGGTGATAAGTAATTAAGTTTAGCTTGTATTGTAGTTTCATATAAAATTTTATATATTCTATATCACAGTTTATGATACAATTTCATTAGAACTTTGTAGATGGGGTTCTAAAAAAATGTTTCATGTTTCAAATTACCATGAAAACATTCAATCAAGGCATTGTCAGCAGGATTTCCCTTTCGGGAGATACTCATGATGATGCCTTTTTCTTTTACCCTGTATTGATATTGACCGGATGTATATACAGAAACTTGATCACTAAGTAATATACAATCATCAGTTAGTTCAGGTAATTGATTCAACGTATCAAACACTAAAGCTAAGTCTTGTTTGCCCGATATTGTATAAGCGACTATCTCACCATTATAAAAATCGATAATGCTTGATAGATATTGCATTTTTGAACCAAACGATAAATATGTAATATCTGTTACTAATTTTTCAAAAGGTTTTGTTGCGGAAAAATCTCTATTAATTATATTCTCTACAGTAACTATTGGTTCACCAGTTTTACGATACTTTTTAACTTTAACTTGGCACTGTAAGTTATGTTTTTGCATATACTTCTGGACTGTATTCTTTGATACACTAAAATTTTTATTAATTAATTGGTGAATTTTCCTATAACCATATCTGAACTTTGTTTTCTTACAAAGTTCAATCATTGCTACTTCTAAATCACTTAAAACATTATCTGATTGAGTGTTTAACCAACGATAATATGTTGATTTACTTACTCCTAATGTGCCTATAATCGTTTTTTTAGTCATTTTATCTTCAAAATGATTAACTACCTCGATAACTATTTTTTGATCAATCCTTCCTTCAAACTTATATAATTTTTTAGTATTTTATTTTGTGACTCGAGTTGTGATAATTTATGATCTGTTGTTAGTTTAGGTCCCTGACCGAAACTATATTGTTTACCAATTGGTTGTTTTAATCTATTAAGTTGCCCGGCTTGAAACCAATACCACCAAGTATAGGTCTGTGAATCTTATTTAATACCAAGCTTTTCATTTATAACTTTTACTGGTATACCTTCAGCTTTCATTTCTATTGCTTTAAGTTTTATATCTTCAGTATAAAATGTATTCTTGTTTTTAGACATTAAAAAACACCTCCATTAATTTCATTTTACAATGAAACTAATAGAAGTGTATTTTTTTTCTGGGGTGTGTAGATAATAGTTGATATTTATCTGTTTTCCAGAATTTCTGTAATACCTTTGTCTTTCATAAAATCATCAAAAGTAACTTCTTTTATTGATTTTAGAACTCTTTTAAATATACTTTTAATCATTTTATTTTTAGCTTTAATTCTTTGATTCATATTTTTAATATTATGATACGCTAAATAGTTTTGCCTATAAACGAAAAAATTCAAATAGTGTTGTAAGTTTTTAAGTTTATATCCAGAATGTTTATAGAGAAATCTTTTTAATATACTATGATAATTATCTACCATTATGGTTGAATATTCTCCAGTTTCATCTTTTCTTCCATTGATATTTTCCACTTCAAATTGATTCATGAATTGATATGTTTTAGTGTTCCCGTCATGAATAAATTTTTCAACTTGTCCTATATTGTCAGTGAAATTATCAATGAATTGCTGAGGGAGAGGCATTGCTCTGGAGACTACTTTAGCTACAGATACACCATATATATTTACCATTGTGACTACACATAACTGGTTAAATGAGAGACCTCTAATACCTTTACCATCAGGTCTAACATGTTTATAGGGTTTTTCTCTTATACTAATGAATGTTTCATCAATTACGATCACTCCACTTATCTTTAAGTTTTCTTGATAGTTCTTTAATGAATGAAATATAATATATCAATAATATAAAACTGTTTTAATATTAATATCAAGATTTCTTGCAATAACCATAGTATAAAATATTTTGTGTAAATGAAAAACTGAATAAAATTTAAAAAGGAATCTCACTTTAGTATAATAGAATTGTCAAAAACCAATATACAAAGGAGATCCCTTATGAATGATTTTACAACAGAACTCTTTAAAACACTACTAGAAGGTAAAAATATTACAGAAATTTTTAGATATCATGTTGAATGTGCAGTCAATCAGCTGCTCCAATACGAACTTAGAGAATTTCTTG
>JAAYQV010000181.1 GCA_012519065.1 Phytoplasma sp. | reverse complement strand
TTTCACCACTTTGATTCATTGAAGTGGTTTTCATTGGCCCAAGTTTCTTAATGATTTTTAAGGCCGTCAAATGATTAGGAATTCTTACGCCAATCGTTTTTTCACCTGTTTTTTCATAGTAAGAAGGCTTGGTTGGTAAGATGAGGGTTAACGCTCCTGGCCAAAAGGCTTTCCCTATTATTTTCGCTTCATCATTCATAACCGCAAACTGTTCGATTTGTTTCATACTTGAACATAAAACAGCGATAGGTTTATCGTAGTTTCTACCTTTGATGTCATAAATTCTTTTAATGCCATCAAAATCTAATAATGGCGTTCCTAATCCATAAACAGTGTCTGTAGGAAAGCAAATGACTTTACCTTTTTTCATCAACTACCCCTCCTAGACAAACAAATGTAAAGCGATCTTTACCTTGCATGTCTTGTTTTTGGATGATGGTTGCTTTTTTAAAGTAAGTTTCCGCTAATGCTTTGATGTCTTCTTTTTGTTGATAGCCGTGTTCAAAAGCAATCAATCCATCTTCATGTAAATATTGTGAAGCTTCTTTTAAAATTCTTTCATAAAAGTCTAACCCTTTTTTTCCTCCAAATAGAGCTAAGTGTGGTTCTTTTTTTACAATTTCTTCTAAGATTTCTTCATCAGGTATATATGGTGGATTAGAAACGATGATGTCAAATGTTTCATTGATTTCTGAAAACAAATCGCTTTGTCTAAAGCTTACACGGGCATTTAGTTTTTCATTGTTTCTTTTAGCAGTTTTTAAAGCTGCCTCTGAAATATCTGTTGCTAAAACTTGCATCTTTTGATTTTCTAGCGATAGACTTATCGCTATACATCCACTACCACTACCTAAGTCTAATACTTTAAGGGTTTCTTTTTCTGTAAGATATTTATCTGCATAAATTAAAATATATTCTACTAATTCTTCCGTTTCTCTTCTTGGAATTAAAACATCGTTGTTAACTTCAAATTGATATCCATAAAAATATGAATACCCTAAAATGTGTTGAACAGGGATATCTTTTTCTAAATATATTTCTACAGCTTTAAAAAATCTTTCTTTAAGTTTAGGGTCAATTGGTTTTTTTAAACTCATATAAAATTCTGAACCAGTATAACCAGATAACTCCATAAGTAAAAACTTGATTGCTTCAGGTTCTTTATTTTTAAATTTTGCAAGATTTAAAGCCTCATTTAAGACATTTTGTAAACTCATCTTACTCTCCTGTTAACTGACGTTTTTGATATTCGTTAATCAATGGTTCTATAACTAAGTCTAATTTTCCTTCCATAACTGCATCTAGTCTTTGAATAGTTAAACCTATTCTATGATCTGTGATTCTGTTTTGAGGGTAGTTATAAGTTCTAACTTTTTCACTTCTATCCCCACGACCAGCAAGTGCCTTACGTTCAGCGCCTTCTTTTTCTAATTGTTCTTGTAAAAATTTATCATAAATTCTTGTTTTTAATAATCTAAAGGCTTTATCTTTATTTTCATGTTGACTCTTTCCTTCTTGACAGGCAACCATAACCCCAGTTGGAATATGTGTTAATCTAACTGCTGATTTAGTAGTATTTACCGATTGTCCGCCTGGACCACTTGAATTGTATGTATCAAATCTAATATCATTCCAATTGATATCTATTTCAACTTCTTCTGCCTCAGGCATAGCGATAACAACTGCTGTTGAAGTATGTATTCTTCCTTGTGATTCTGTTTCTGGTACTCTTTGTACTCTATGAACACCAGACTCATATTTTAAGAAAGAGTAAGCATTTTTTCCAGTAACTACAAACTCAATAGATGCAAACCCGCCCATGCTACCTTCCATAGCGTTAAGGACTTCTATTTTCCAATGTTTACTCTCTGCGTATTTGCTATAAGCTTTAAATAGATCTCCTGCAAAAATATTCCCTTCGTCTCCACCGGCTGCTCCTTTGATTTCAACAATAACGTTTTTATCATCGTTTGGATCTTTTGGTAATAAAAGAATTTTTAGTTGTTCTTCAAGATTTTCTAGTTTTTCTTCAATCTCATCTTTTTCTAATTTAGCCATTTGTGCTAAGTCATTATCTTCTTCTATAGCTAATAACTCTTCTATAGCTTCTTTTTCTTCTTTTAATTTTAAATATTCATTATAAACCGTTACGGTATCTTCTAATTGGCTAGCTTCCTTTAGTAGTGCTGTCATTTTTTTGACTTCTAAGGTCCCTGTTGAAAGTTTATCTTGAATGCTTTGATATTGTTTTTTTATTAAGTCTAATCTATCAAACATATGTTTCCTCCTTAATTTTCATTGGAAAACTGACTCATATATAAGTCATAGTAAAATCCTTTTTTCTCCATAAGTTCTTGATGTGTTCCTAATTCTTCAATTCTTCCTTGATTCATAACAATAATAACATTTGAATCTGTGATGGTTTTTAACCTATGAGCTATAACAAAACTGGTTTTATTTTCCATGACTTTCATAAATGCTTCTTGAATTTGTTGTTCCATCAAACTATCAATATTAGAGGTAGCTTCATCTAATATTAAGATAGGTGGGTTAATGATTAAGGCTCTTGCGATGGTTAGTAATTGTTTTTGTCCTACAGAGAGGTTGACCTTTTCACTTAAGACCGTTTTATAACCGTCTTTAAGTTTACTAATGAAACCGTGGCAATTAGCTTTTTTAACCGCTTCAATCATTTCTGCGTCTGTCGCGTTTTTCTTACCATACTTAAGATTTTGCTCAATGGTTCCATTAAAGAGCCATGGTTCTTGTAAAACAAGCCCAAAACTAAGTCTTAATGCTTTTCTATTATAATCCTTTATATCTTTTCCGTCTAACATAATGGTTCCTGAATTAACATCATAAAATCTCATTAAAAGATTAATTAAAGTTGATTTCCCCGCTCCTGTTGGTCCAACGATGGCTACTTTTTGTCCAGGTTTGACTTGTAGAGAAAAATCTTTAATTAATTCTTTTCCTTTAGTATAAGAAAATTGCACATTATGAAAGATAACCTCACCTTGCGTTGCTCTATCTTTTTTATTAAACGGTTTATTTTCTTCTTCTTTATCTTGTATTAAAATATCTAATACTCTTCTTAAACCTGCTTTACCCGCCATGAAGTTAGCGGTTAAAACACTAAACTCATTAAAAGGACGAGAAAACATAGCTGCATACATAATCATACTAGTTAAGACTGAAATCTCTACTGGTTTGCCTAATTGATATAAAACTAATGATACTAATCCTAAAAAAGCATAAGCAATATTGTTAATCAAACGATAGGTTGGGTTATTAATTGAGGCTAAAAAGTAAGCTTTTGTAGCCACTTCTGATAGGTTTTGGTTGATTTGGTCAAATTCGTCTTTCACATTTTGTTCATAATTATATGCTGTGATTAGCTTTTTTTCTGTGATGTATTCTACAGATTTTGAACTAAGTTCTCCTGTAAGTCTTTGAGATTGAACAAATCTTTCATTTCCTTTAGCTTTAGTCAATTTTGAATAAATCAAAATGATAGGTACTGTAGCTAAAACAACTAAGGTTAACCATATATTTAAATAAATCATTAAGGCCAATGAAATAACAATGGTTGCAACCCCTTGGAAAAACTGCATGAAAAAATGAGAAAGTGCATCAAAAACTAAATCTGAGTCTTGTGAGAATCTCATCATGATATCTCCTGTTAAATTTTTATCTAAAAAAGAGATCGGTGTATTCACTGTTATGTTAAATGCTTGGTTTCTCATGTTTCTTACAATAATGGTTGCATAGTTATGCGAACAAAATTGGCTAACCCATATAAGCGTTGTCCCCAAAATATATAACCCAGCTACTATGGTAAGTATTTTGGTAACATAGATAAAATCAACTTGATTGAAACCAACAATGTGATTTACCGCAAAGCCGATTAATAGTGGGCAGATTAAAACCAATATGTTTCCAATCAGTGAGGTAATGATGTTTAAGATAAGCCATTTATTGGCTTTTTTACTGTAGGGTCTTAAATTATAAATCATTTTTAACATGACCATCATCCCCCTTAGTTTGTGTTTGATATAGTTTTTGATATAACTTATTATGCATTAATAATTCTTCGTGTGTACCTATAGCATCAATTTGTCCTTCTGATAAGATGATGATTTGATCGGCTTGCTTGATACTACTTAGTCTTTGACTAATGATGATTTTAGTTTGTTTGGTTTCTTTAGATAACTGTTTTCTAATTTCTTGATCAGTTAAATAATCAAGTGCACTAAAAGTATCATCTAAAATTAATAATCCTGCATCTTTTATAAATGCTCTTGCTAAAGATAGTCTTTGTTTTTGTCCACCAGAAAAGTTATTCCCCCCTTGGTAGACTAGCGTTTTTGTTTTTTCAGGATAGTTTGATATAAAGTTGGCTTGTGCATTGGTTAAAGCCTCTAGCATATTTGTTTCATTATAGGTTTGATTCATTTGAATGTTTTTTTCAACTGTCCCTGATAATAGACTCGGTTTTTGTAAGGCATAGGCAATACGGTTTCTTAAATGATGAATATCGTATGCTTTAATATCATATCCATTAAGTAAAATTGATCCATTTGTCACATCAAAAAACCTTAACAATAAATCAACTAAGG
>JAAYQV010000180.1 GCA_012519065.1 Phytoplasma sp. | reverse complement strand
TGGTGTGCCACAAATGAGGGAAAGAGTTTATTTTGTTGGGATACATAAAGACTTCCAAAAGAACAGTCCGTTTTTTTGGCCCCAAGAAGTTGAAACTCCTGATATTAGAGATTATTTAATAGACACGGAAAATGCAATATTAAACCATCATACAGATGAAACTTTTAAAAGATATTTAAATAACAAATATAATAAAAACAAATTCGATATAAAAGAACTGCTAGAAGAAGATTATTTAGTTATTGATACAAGACAATCGGATTTGAGATTATACAGGGGTGCAGTACCTACATTACGTGCGGGTAGACATGGTATTTTATACGTAAAGGATGGCAAATTGAGGAAACTCACAGGTTATGAGAGTCTTCTTTTGCAGGGTTTTCCTAAAAAAATGGCAAGCGAAATAAAAGGAAGGATTCCTGAGGGTCATCTGTTATCTCAAGCGGGAAATGCAATGACAGTTACCACAATAGCAAAGATCGGGGAACAACTATCAAAATACATTAGGGGGGTAGATTGCAAATGGGTTGCGACGGGGACTTAGTGATGCTAGGCTCACAAACAGCTAAAGCCGGATTTAGAAATGAACGAGACGTTGCAAATAAATTTAACGATTGGAAAAACGATAGAGATGCCCAAAAATGGTTAAAGATCATGAAATATAACTTAAAAGAGATAGAATATGTAAAAGCAAAAACAATAAGTGGCTACAAAGCAGATGTCAACGTTAAAGTCCAAATTAAGCTAAAAGATGTTTTGGATATAGAAAACATACAAGTTAAACTGGTAAGTAACAAAAAAGGTTTTAATCAGGTGGATAAAAGATGGTTAGAAAGTTATGACGACATGTGGAATATACCTCAAGACATATATAGGTTGTTGCAATATTTTACTGGTGAGCTCACACCGTATATAAAAGGAACCAGAGACAATAGAAGAATGTTTCTGGATGAATTTAAAAAAAGTGAAAAAGAAGTGATATTAAACTGGTTTAGAGAAAACAAGGTGTTAATAATATCTGATATATTGAAGGGTAGGGGGGAATTTTCTGCTGAATGGGTGTTGGTAGTACAGAAAATAGATAATAACATAAGGTGGGTATTAAAAAACATAAACCAAGTAATACACCACTATTCAAAAGGTAATGTAGAGATGTCCCCTCGTGGTAGCATAAATTTGGGTAGGGTGGGAGTGCAACGAAAAGGTGGAGATGGCGGAAGACCAACGGCTAACATGCTTCAATTTAAAATAAATCCTGCGGAGTTGTTCAATATATAATTATTTGTGAATGTAACAAACAATTATCATCAGAAACAGGGGTAAGCCTACTAAATATTACATTTTTATTACGAGCCTCTTAACCTGTTGATTGCGGGTTAATACTATGTTAATATATGGACAAGAGGAACAATAGCTACACCATAGTAAGGATTCATATAAATAATTTACTTTGCCAACATGATTGGTGGAGTCTTCCGCATAAACCACGCGGAGAATGCAAAAATAGCCAAGTTGTCATGAACAACTAAGGCGATTCCGTTACATTTGATGTGAAGGAATCAAAAATAATACGCTGGATTGCTTTATATAAATCCGGTTTTAAAAGCTTATTTATTGGAAGCACGTTTTAAACGTGTGTTTAAACCAACTAAGGAAGCTTTTTTGTATTTTAAAATGCAAAAAAGGGTCGCCAGGGAGTGGATAGTAAATAATTGCTCGAAGGCAAACTCTTCAACTTGATTTCATCGAACCTTCAAAATGAAGGTTCGATGAAATCAAGGGTTTGAACCCTTTAATATTGAAGCCAGGTATCCCACCTCAAAAAACTAAACCGCTAAAAGCCTAAAGAAAGATGTAATAAATTGCTAAATAGAACGGAGGCCTTATTTGCATGGATAAAGATCAAGTTTTGGAAATAGCGACCAGGTATTTCGAGTTGGTTAGCAAAGAGCTAAAACCAAGAAAAGTGTTGTTATTTGGATCCTATGCTAGAGGGAACTGGCATGAATTTAGCGACATTGATATTGCCATAGTAGTCGATAGCATAGACGGCGATTTTCTAGATATGGCTTCCATGCTTTATCGTTTAAGAAGGGATATTGATGATAG
>JAAYQV010000179.1 GCA_012519065.1 Phytoplasma sp. | reverse complement strand
TTGATAGCTTTGATTGTGTTTGATATGCAAAAGTCATAAAATCTAACCAAATGACATTAATTGCTGGTTGGTATAAATCTGGTAAGGCTTCATAATAGCCTTTTTCTATTAACAATCTATAGTTTTCTCCATCTGATGTCCATACTGCAAACTTCCCTTTTGATGCAAATCTTGCTAAAAATGGTGTTTCATCTAAATAATACATTTCAATCTTAGCGCCATTATAATCTTCTGTTCTAAATGGCTCTCCCTTAATGCCTTTATATACTTTTGGTAATAATTTCATATTTGTTTCCTCCGTCTTTTATGCTGTTGCATATTTTCAAGTAAATTATATCACATTTTAGGCTAGGTTTTTTTAGTTATCTCTTTTTTTAAGTTTTCTTTAATCTTATAAATCAAATATCCCTATAAAGCATCGCCATCCACATAGCAGAATGCTTATGGCTGCTTCAATCAAGACCTGACCAGGTTCACGTCTTACTATTGAATGGCGATGCTTTATAGGGATATTCATTTCTTTTTTCTTAATTCTTTGAAGAATGACTGTAATAAGTCTTTGCTTTCATCAGCTAAAATCCCTGATTCCCAATATACTTTATGATTAAATGGTAAATCAAGCATTTTTATTATACTATTAACAGCCCCTGATTTCAAGTCATTTGTGCCATAATATAAAGCCTTAATACGGGATTGAATCATTGCTCCTGCGCACATTGGGCATGGTTCTAAAGTTACATAGACTTCACACTCTTCTAAACGCCATGACCCAATCATTTCAGATGCTTTTTTTAAAGCGATGAATTCTGCGTGTCCACTAATACTTTGAGATGTCTCTCTATTATTATGTGCTCTTGCGATGATTTGATCGTTTAAAACAACAACCGCACCCACAGGGACTTCATTTTTATCATAAGCTTTTTGGGCTTCAAGTAAGGCCTCTTTCATATAAATGAGTTTTTTGTCCACTTTTTACCTACTTTCCTAAAACGATGTGCTCATCTCTTGATCTTGGTTCATAAGATTCTTCTGCACCAATTAAAACAATTGGATCATTGTAGTGAGCAGGTTTTCCGTTAATAAGTCTTTGTGTTCTTGTAGCAGGTTCTCCTGTTTTAACGCAAATAGCGGTTAGTTTTGTAACTTCTTCTGCAATAGCTAAAAGGCCTGGCATTGGTCCGAAAGGATCTCCTCTAAAATCTCTGTCTAACCCACCAACAATAACTCTAATGCCTTGATCTGCTAGTTTATCGACAACCTTAATGATTTGATCATCAAAAAATTGCGCTTCATCAATGATGACTGCTTCAATGTTTTTAAGATCATAAGTTAAGATTTCTGTGCTTTTTTCAATTTCAATAGCCTTTTTTTCGTTTTTATTATGAGAGACAATAGCTGTTTGACTGTATCTATTATCTATTTTGGGTTTAAAAACTAAAAACTTTTTTTTAGCGTATTCAAGTCTTTTAATTCTTCTAATTAATTCCTCTGTTTTACCTGCAAACATTGGCCCACAAACAACTTCTATCATCCCTTTTTTATGTAGTTGAACCATTCATTATCCCACCTTTTCATTTCTTTTATTATAACAAATATATGGGCTAAAAAAATAAAAACGTGAATTAAATCACGTTTATTATTTGTTTTCTTTGTTTTTATCAATACCATAACGTTTGTTAAATTTATCAACACGTCCAGCAGCAACAGTAAATGTTTGAGCTCCTGTGTAGAATGGGTGACAATTTCCGCAAATATCAACTCTAACAGTTTTTGCAGTTGTTCCAATTTCGTGTTCAGTTCCGCATGTTGCACATGCTACTTTAACAACTTGGTAGTTTGGATGTATACCTTGTTTCATTTTCTTTCTCCTTCCGCCATGACATAGTCATAGTAAGTTTCGCACAACGTATTATAACACTTGTATTTATATTTATCAACACTTTTATTTCATTATGTTTCTAATGATCTCTGTTTTAAGTAATTGCTGGGAAATAATCCCCACTAAGATGCCTGCTGGGATACTGGTTAGAAGCATGATAGGTAAATATAGGTAGATGGTTTCTGTATTTAAAAAGTACATAGCTGCTAAAAGTTGACCAACAGCATGAAAAACTGATCCAATCATACTAACCGTAATGATATGAAACTTCATTTTTTTAAAAACTTGCATGATGATAACAGATAATATACCACCTGATAGCCCCATGAAGAAAGTCACTGAAAATGATTTTCCTGATAGCACAGCTACTAAAACCACTTTTAAGATCATTAATAAAAAAACTTCTTTAAATCCATACATGTATAGCACAATGAGTGCAACGATGTTAGCAAACCCTATTTTAGCTGATGGAACTGGGATGATAGGGTAAAAGCCTTCAATAATACTTAGAATAATAGACATAGCCAATAGATTAGATAAGATGACCATTTTTTTTAGATTTTTCATACAGATGAGTCCACTTCACTTTTTTTAAAGATAATGCTGATGCTATTTGGAGCAGACACCAAAGGTAAACCATTGCCATCATACCATCCTCTGTTGACAGCTATTTGATACGGAGATTCATCTTTTCTAATTCTAACTTTTTCCAACTCAAAATCTGCTTGAATATACACATATGTTTTTTGGTCACCCTTTTTATAATCTCCTAATAAGACGATTTCGTCTTTTGAAGTTAATTTAGGATACCCTTCTTTAATAGAGGTTGTGATTTCTATTTTCTGTTTTTGAAAATCAACAATAGCATACACCTCATTTTTATAATAAATATAGGCGTTAGAACCTTCTATTTTTTTAACCTTTAATACGAAAAAGAGAGTCACTCCTATAATGATGACAAAAGAGAGTAGAAAAATATCTTTTAAATATTTTTTCATCGATATCCCTGCTCCCATTGTAAGTCATAAAGTTCTTCTTTAAACATTAATTGGATGGTTTCATCTGCTTGATATAAAATAAGGTGATAATCTTTTTCTTTTAAATAGGTTGTTAAAACTTCTTTTGGCATGTTAAATAAAGCTGTCGTTAAGCCATCTGCTAAAGCAACATTTTCTTCAAATAAAGTTACCGTATGATAAAACATTTCTGGTTTTTTTGTGTGCGGTGAAATGATGTGATGATAAATGCTGGTTTGATTATCTTCTTCTACTTTAACAAATTGTTTATGATTACCACTGGTTGTAAGTCCCATATTAGATATATTAACTTTGGCATAAAACCCAGTTTTATAATTAAGACTTTTAACTGGGTCTTCTAGTCCAATTAAATATTGCCTATTTTCTTTTTTTCGATTGATGCCTGAAATAATAGAGCTTCCTCCGGCATTTACTAAATAACTATCAACCTTACTTTTTTCTAAATATTTTTTTACCTCTTCTAATGCATAGCCTTTAGCTATTGCACCTAAATCGATTTTAACCCCTTTTTTTACGGTTAAATAATGTGTGTCTCCTATTTTTTCTAAAGCGATACCTTCATTTATAAGTGGTATGGCTGCTACTTTTTCTTTCACAGTATTCAAAGATTGATGTTTTTCTGCCTCTGACATGTTTTCAAACTCTAGTTTGAGCCAATTTTTCCATTCATCAATGATTTCTCCCATAGAAATATCAAAATATTTAACACCATTAATGGTCGTTTCTTTTTCTATTTGTAAAGCAAGTTCAATCATTTCATAAAGTTCTTTTTCCACTTGAATGGTGATTTGTTCTTCTGTTGCTTCTTTAATTTCTGAGTTGATTTGATAAACA
>JAAYQV010000178.1 GCA_012519065.1 Phytoplasma sp. | reverse complement strand
GTATTGATTCATGAGTATTTGACAAATTATTATATAACTCAGAGAATTCATACAAAGTTCAAGATGACTCCATACCAGTTTGAGAATTCAATTCAAGATGGTAACTTAATTTTGTGTAAATAAAAGTTTTGTAGTTTCCGAATATAAAGAATACAGCAACTTATTAAGATATAATTAGTTAGAAAATATTAATTTCTAGTGCTTTTTATATACTACGACTGAGAGTCATCTCTTGGTCTTTTTCTTTTTGTTTTTAATTATTTTTCCCAAGCATTGAAGGTAGTGTATTGAAATATGTAATTCAGGGTAGAGTTTAGTGCGTTACGTGAGTAAGGTATTTTTAATAGTTTATGGAATAATAACCTTAAATTTTACCTTTATTAGGTGTATTGAATCGTTAAATGTCGGTGGATATGCTAAGACTTTATAGATATTTTTTGCGGATATTTGATAAGTACTCGATTTATTTAAGATTATACAGTGAGCACAATGAACTATGTACTTTTGTGAAAAAGTGACAGATATGCCCTATTTCAAATGTATTTTCAATGATAATATTGCCATATAAAAAAGAAAATCAATATTTTTGAAGGAATTTTGATGATTAAACCTTTTTTAATAAAAGAAAGAGAGGGTATAGATTTGACTAGATGTGAAAAAATAGATTTTGAATATAAAATCTACAACAGAAAACATATAGCATATATTATTATTTGTATTGCGATAAGTGTTGCTTTTAAGGGAAGAATTAATACATTTCTCTTGTTTGCCTTATATCCTTTATCAGTTTTTTTTCTCATTTTATTTTGGTTTCAAAAAAGAAAACAAAAAATGATAACTCTAGTAATATTCTACACAACTACTCTTATGTTGTTATTGATGTCAACTTTTGTTAGTAATATAAACGTGAGTGGACACTCAATGAGTCCAACTTTAAATGATGGGGATTGGAAACTAGTTATACAACAAAACTATTTCATCAAAAACAATGATATTGTTATCGCAATGATTCCTAGTCAAACAGATAAAAATCAAAAAATCAGAACGGTTAAACGTATCGTGGCACATAAAGGAGATAGGGTAGAGTTTGTTTATGAAACATTTTACATCAAAATGTTAGTTAATAATCACGAAATAAAAATAAACAATGAATTGATAGAGGCACTTACAATTCATATTAGCAATTCCATCATTATTGATGATGTTTATTTTTTACTAGGTGATAATTATAGTGTTTCATACGATAGTCGATACTATGGGTTTATCAATAAAAGAGATATATTAGGAAAGGTATTATTTTAAATAAGGAGGTGATGTAAATTGAGGGTTTTTGAAAAGTATTAAAAAATAAATCTAAAGAAAACGAAAAGGAGAAGAAAATGAAGAAAATTATATCGCTTTTACTTGTTTTACTTGTTTCATTTATTTTAGTTGCATGCAATCAATCATTAGATAATGATTATGCAACAAGAAACATTGAGCTTGACAATGTAAATCTAGACTTTACAGAGTATAGACAAGATGTTTTATCAGGATTAGACTTTTATGAAGCGCAAATAGAGGAATCATTAATTTCATTTAGTGGTTCATTAAGTTACTCTACTAATAATTTTGAATCACTATCAACTGAGAAAAATCTAGTCATTCAAGACATGGAAGCCTATTATGATTTGCAATCTAATGTATTTTATGCTAAATTTACCATATATGATGAACATGAAGTTGAAGTCATAGAGTTTAGTATAACACCAGAATTTATTGACCAAGAAGAAAAAGACATCATTTTAGAGATTGATGGCATTGAACACTCATTAGCAGATGTCTTTTTGAAGAATAACCGAATTGATAATCTCTGTTTTGGGTTTGATATGAATCCTGGTTCATCACAATTAGTTCTACAATCACTTGCTGATTGTGGCGGTGGAGGCGGAGGCGGCGGTGGAGCTGTTATAACTCTATTTGCAATTGTTGTAGTACCTCTAGCCAATACCATAGTTGAAGTTGTAGTTGATGCAGCTACAACAGTTGTCTATCATGTTTCATCGTTTTTTAAATGGATATACACTAGTGTAACAAATGCAGTAACCGGAACAACAACTG
This sequence comes from Phytoplasma sp., assembly GCA_012519065.1. Classification (GTDB taxonomy): domain Bacteria; phylum Bacillota_I; class Bacilli_A; order Acholeplasmatales; family Acholeplasmataceae; genus Alteracholeplasma. Next base: position 586 of record JAAYQV010000178.1, on the reverse strand, counting down.
TTGTAGAAGAAGAGCATGAGTATAATTTTGAAATTGATGGCATAACATATAACGCTGTAAGAGTACATGCTCAATCCGAACTTAATGAATTTGATGAAGATAAATATTATATTGTTCTTATTGACTATGGAACGGATCATCCATTCTTTATAGTACCTATACCTGTGAGTAAAAATATGGCTGCAAGTATCTTAGCTTCGGGAGCAGTTGTGCCTAGTATTATTCCACCTAGTAATCCTAGTGTAAATACATTGTACATGACACTTAGTATCTATACGAGAAAACAAACGAATGCTTATGATATTGCATTTGCAGCCGGGGGAAATTTGTTACCAAAAGGACCTGAGATTCATTCTGATAAAGGTGGCATACAATTACCGCATTATCATCCATTCGGAAAACAACATGCACATGCTTTATTCATAATATATAATAAGTAGGAGTAGGAGGCATTCATGCTTAATAAAAAAGAAATAAGAAAGCAATTAAGAAAGAAATTTAATCCAAGGTTAGCAAGTGTCTCAGACCTTAATGAAATTCGTGGAGACAGATTCAAAAAAAATAGTGTATATGATCATGAAAATAT
>JAAYQV010000031.1 GCA_012519065.1 Phytoplasma sp. | reverse complement strand
TAGATGTTCAAAATGGTAAGGCTGATTTTGCACTTGCTGGTTTAACGCCTACAACAGAGAGGTTAGAACAAGTAGATTTTTCTATTAGTTACTTCACTGAGGAAAACACTCAAGTTGCATTGGTAAGAAACACGGATTTAAATAAATTTAAGACGGTTGATGATATCAATCAATCAAATGTTAAAATTGGTGCTCAAGCTAGTTCTTTACAACAAAAAATCGCTTTAGAGCAAGCACCTTTAGCACATACTAAGTTTATTGCTGAATTACCTGCTTTATTAGAGGATTTAAAAAACGGCCAGATTGATGTTCTCTTTACTGAAGCCGCAATTGCTAATACGCATATTGCTGGTAATTATGGAATGTTGGCTATTTCAAATGCTGAAATTAAATCTAATTATGACGGTAATGCTGTTGCTGTTCAAAAGGGCTCTGAATTACTTCCTACAATTAATGAAGTAGTTGAAGAGTTGAAAACATCAGGCCAAATTGATGAGTGGATTGAGTATTATTCTAGCAAAGAGTATGTTAAACTTGAAGAATCAGATATGGTTCCTTTACTTATTAAAGGGTTGTTAATGACTTTAGCTTTATCTTTAGTTGGGGTAGTGATTGGATTTATTTTGGCATTAATTCCTACTTTTATGCGTTTATCTAATCAGAAAACACTATCTGTTATTGCAAGTGTTTATGTTGATATCATCCGTGGTACGCCTATGTTGGTTCAAGCGTTCTTAATCTATTCTTTAATGCCTCCAAAAATGATTTATATTGGAAAGATTGACATGACTAGTTTGATTCCAGGTATTCTTGCTTTAGTTATTAACTGTTCTGCTTATATTTCTGAAATCATTAGAGGTGGTATTTTATCAATTGATAAAGGTCAAACCGAAGCCGCAAGATCTTTAGGTTTATCAAAAACACAAACCATGAGAAAAGTTATCTTACCACAAGCTATTAAAAATATTTTACCTTCTTTAGGTAATGAATTTGTAACCATTATTAAAGAAACTTCTATTTTTGCTTTCTTAGGAATCGCAGAATTAATGTATCAAATTGGTATCATTAAATCCAATTCATACAACATGACTAAGGCTTACTTAATTGCCGGATTGTTATATTTAATTTTAACAATTCCTCTATCTAAACTAATGAATTACTTTGAAAGAAGGTTAAAGCATGAAAACTAATTTACCTTTATTTGAAATTAAGGATGTGTCTAAAACATTTAAAAATGTAACACATGCCTTGTTAAATATTTCTCTTTTAATTAACAAAGGAGAGATTGTTAGTATCATTGGTCCTAGTGGAAGTGGTAAATCTACCTTGTTAAGATGTCTAAACTTAATGGAAACCCCTACTTCTGGTCAAATTATTTTTGAAGGTAATCTTTTGTCTTTAAAGGATAAAAACTTAAATCAACTACGCCAAAAGATTGGAATGGTATTTCAAAACTTTAACTTGTTCCCTCATTTAACCGTTTTAGAAAACATTACATTAGCCCCTAAATCTGTCTTAAAAATGTCTGAAGAGGAAGCTAATAACCATGCTTTTGATTTATTAAAGAAAGTTGGTTTAGAAGATAAACACGATAGTTATCCTAATCAATTATCTGGTGGTCAAAAACAAAGAATTGCTATTGCTAGAAGTTTGGCAATGAATCCTGATGTAATTTTATTTGATGAACCAACCAGTGCTTTAGACCCTGAAATGGTCGGTGAGGTTTTAAATGTTATGAAATCTTTAGCTCAATCTAATATCACAATGATCATTGTGACACATGAAATGCAGTTTGCAAAAGAAGTTTCTTCAAGAGTTTTATTTATGGATGAGGGTAGAATCGTTGCTGATGGTACACCTTCTGAAATATTTGAAGCACAAAAAGAACCACGTTTAAAAGACTTTTTATCTCGTGTTTCTAATAAGTAATAAAAAAAGTTAAGTGTAATTGCTTAACTTTTTTATATTTCATCAAGATTAAGTTGTCCTAATACTTCTCCTATATTGCCTTTAATAAAGTTTTTAACTCCAATGTGATCTCTGTTAATTGCAACTAAGTTTTTACCTTTAAAATATTGAATAAAGCTTGCTGCAGGATAAACCGTTAAAGAAGTGCCTCCTATGATGAGTAATTCTGCTTGACTAATTTCTTTGATGGCTTTTAAAATGACCTCTTCTTTTAGAGATTCTTCATATAGTGTTACATCTGGTCTAATCATTTCTCCATATTCATCATATGGTATTCCCTTTTGGTTAAGTATGATCTCAATGCCATCATACTTTCTTTTTGACGGTATGCTATAGTTTCTATACACAGAACCATGAAGTTCAATGACATTTTTCGAACCTGCTAGTTGATGAAGGTTATCAATATTTTGGGTAATGATTGCTTGTAATTTTCCTTTTTTTTCTAAAGTTGATAATACATCGTGTGCTTGATTGGGTTTTACTTTTTGAGATAGGAATTTTTCTTTATAGTATGTATAAAAGTTTTCTGGATGATTTTTAAAGTATGAGTAGCTAAGGATTTGTTCTGGTGATATATCTTGAAATTTTTCACTATATAAACCATCTTTACTTCTAAAATCTTTTAATCCACTTTCGGTGGACACACCTGCTCCACCAAAAAAAACGGTGTAGTTTGATGCTTTAATCATTTGCTCTAAATCCTTGATGGTCATATTTGTTCATCTCCTTATAAAAATATTATATCATAAAAAGTAAAAAAGGCTTTTTGGCCTTTTATGAATTTATTACATATAGTTCTTGTAGTTTAAAAAAAATGGTAAAAATATTGATTCATTTTTTTTGTTTACTTTTTTTATACATCAAATATGAGCATAATAAACAAGATAAAGCTAAAAATAAGTTTAAAAAGATTTCTGCAGTTACCCCATAATCAATGAAACTAATAATAGTTATAACAAAAAATATAATAAATCCTATAAATAAGATGATTGCTGTGGAAAAACTATGTTTTGGATTATGATTATTCATTTAAATCACCTTTTTCATATTCATTTTTTATCTTCATAATATGGTTAAAGATTCTAGATGCTCCTGCTTTATCATATGGATAATACATAATAACGTCATACATGTATGGTGAGTATTCTATATCTCCTAAAGTCCTTGCAAAGGCCATAGCAGCTATTTCACTTAAGACTCTTAAGTTTGATTTGTGCTCATATCCAAAAAGCTTCCAGAGGGTTATTTTCT
>JAAYQV010000177.1 GCA_012519065.1 Phytoplasma sp. | reverse complement strand
TGTACTTAAAATATATGAAACGATAAGTGACGTTGCCATTGCGATGACTAAAGCTACAATGTTATTAACATCTAGCGTCCCTTCTATGATAAAAACAAGAGTGGTTAATGGTGCTTGCATAGATGAACCAAAAAAGGCACACATGGTTGCAACAATGATGATTTTTGAGTAACCTACACTAATACCTAATTCTAAAAAAACTTGGTTAAGTAATGATCCTGCTAAAGCACCAATGACTAACACTGGAACAAATAAACCTCCGGTTGTTCCTGAATTGGTTGTCACGGTAATAGTAATTAGTTTTAAGATTAAAAATAGTAAGACCATATACCAACTATACTTTAATTCTGTTAATTCTACAATGAGATCATGGCCGCTACCTACGGTTTGAATGACCAGTAACCCAATGCTTCCAACCAATCCTAAGTTGATTAGTATTTTTAAATATAAGGGTACTTTTTTAAGTCTAGTTCTTACAAAATTTCCTGATACTAAAACCAGTTTGTTAAATAAAGCTGCCATGACACCTGCAAGGATACCAACAATAATCATAACCCACATATATTTAGCTGGTAATTGTTCTACAATACCAATTGGGAAAAAGATTTCTCCTCTTCCAAAGAGAAGATCTAGCGTTCTTGCTGTGATGGTTGCAAATAAAGCACCTGTAATAGAGCTGATGAATATGGTAAACGAAAACTTTTTATGCATTTCTTCTACGCCATAAACCATCCCTGCTAAAAGAGACCCTGTTGCTATTGCAAACCCTGCAGATGCTCCACTGGTTTGTATATATCTTTTAGTCGCGGGATCACTTTTAGTTAGTGCATGTGTCCCTTCACCTAAGGCTGTACCTATCATCACAGATGGTCCTTCAACTCCCACTGGAAGTCCTGCGAAAAACCCGATCAAACTTGAAAAGAAAGTGATGATCATTACTCTTAACCATTTAAAGGTGATTAAACCTCTAAGGATACCCATTGCTCTAGAAATGGCGCCACCTTGTGCGTGTTTCTCACTTTTAACTAGCCAATAGATGAGTAAGGATAAAACGGCTAGTCCTAAAAAGAATATTGGGATGTACCACGGATGACTAGATACATATAAATATATTTTAGTCATTTGATTCACTAAAATCATTGTTAGATATTTAAAGAGATATAAAACTAAGCCAGTTGAAATCCCAGCGATCATCCCTATAAAAGTCATTTTTAATAAATGTTTCTTATTCCTGTGCACTTAAAAATTCCTCCCTGAAAGTCACTATCTTGATTATACTTCATTTAGAGGATAAAAAAAAGGAATCCTCATTGAGAACCCCTTAAATCTTTTAAGTTTACTTAATTAATGATGCTAGTTTTGAAACTGTTCTAACTAATTGAGCTGTATAACTCATTTCGTTGTCATACCATGCCATAATTTTAACGAATTTTGGATCTTCTTTTAAAATTTGTGTTGTGTTTGCATCATATAATGAACCGTAGTGTGAACCAATAACATCTGATGAAACAATTGGATCTGTAACGTATGCTAATGTTTGGTTTGCTGCTTTTTTGAATGCTGCATCTACTTCTTCTAAAGTAACTTCTCTTTCTAATTCAACTGTTAAGTCAACTACTGAACCAGTGATTGTTGGAACACGTAATGCTGTTCCGTCTAATTTTCCTTTTAATTCAGGAATAACTAATGCAATTGCTTTTGCAGCTCCTGTTGAACTTGGGATAATACTTGCTGCTGCTGCACGTCCACGACGAGAGTAAATTCCTTTTTTATGTGGTTGATCCATTAATGATTGGTCATTTGTATAAGCGTGAACTGTTGTCATAAATCCTTTTACAATTCCAAAATTGTCTTGTAAAACTTTTGCAACAGGTGCTAAACAGTTTGTTGTACATGAAGCACCACTTACGATATCTTCATCCCCAACTAAAATGTGGTCGTTAACTCCATAAACAATAGTTTTTACATCTCCTGTTGCTGGAGCACTAATAACTACCTTTTTAGCTCCTGCTTGTAAGTGTAGACTTGCTTTTTCTTTACTTGTGAAAAAACCTGTACATTCTAATACAACGTCTACCCCTAGTTTACCCCAAGGTAAATTTTGTGGATCTTTTTCGCTATATACCGGAATTGATTTTCCATCAACGATAATAGCTGCATCATCATTTTTAATGCTGTCAGTTTTGTATACACCTTGTGCTGTATCGTATTTTAGTAAATATGCTAATGTTTCAGCATCAGTTAAATCGTTAATACCAACGATTTCAAATTTGCTATCTTCGTTCATTAAACGGAAAGCTAATCTACCAATACGGCCAAAACCGTTAATTGCAACTTTAATTGCCATTTTTGTTTCCTCCTTAGTTTTTAGAACTTTTTCTAATTTCAAGTATATTGTATCACAAATGGTGTATAAAAAAGTAGTCATCCACAAAATGTAAACGTTTACTTTTTTATTTAATCGCTTATTTATTTGCTTTTTTATGCCCTCAAACTTAAGTTTTTTATCATTTGTTTTTAGTTTCCTTAGAAAAGTCTCTTTGACTTGCTTTTTTTATCAAAATAATAGATAATATAGAAGGTGATGAATATGAAGAGAAACATAGAAATTGAGTTTAAAACTGCTATTTCTGAAGAAAAGTATTTAGAATTATTAAGTTTCTATGGTTTAGAAAATAATGTTTTTATGCAGACAAATTATTATTTTGATACTGATAATTTAGAACTAAACCAAAAACAAATTGTTTTGAGAATTCGTCAACGTGGAGAGTCTCATTTTAAAGTTACTTTAAAGAGTCAAAGTGAACAAGGTTCATATGAGTACCACGTACTCCTACAACCCGAACAAGCAAAAGAAATGCTGAAAAATGGATTTAATACCAAGGATTTTTTCGAGCATGTTGATTATTTTGTGACTTTTAAAACCAGTTTAGATAATCATCGTGCAAGTACTACTTACGAAGTAGGGACTCTATTTTTAGATCGTTGTGATTATTGTGGTCTAACTGAGTATGAATTAGAGTATGAGGTTGATCATTTTGAAGAAGGTCAATTGTCTTTTTATCGCTTGTTAGAAAAACATGATATTGATTTTAAACAAACAAAAAGAAAAAGCGAGCGCGCTTTAACTTGTGTTGTTAGATAAGCATCTTAAGTGATGCTTTTTTTCTTTTAAAAAAAAGACGCTTGGTATTAGCGTCTTACTCTTTATTGCTCATCTTTTACTTCTGTTTCAAAAAATTTTTCTAAAACGGTTTGATAACTGCTGTCATCTTCATTATAAACATTACTATTCATAATGTATTCTCTTAATTTTTTAGGAATGAATACTCTGATTTCTTCATCATTATATCCGACTTGCATTCTTTTTTCATCTACAATAATAGGTCTTTTAAGAACGCTTGGATTTTCTTTAATAAAGTGTTTTAATTCACTAACGGACATATCTTCAACATCTAATTCTTTTTCTTTAAAAATTTTAGATCTTGTTGATATAATATCATCAAACCCATTTTCAGCGTGTTCAAGCATTAAGTTAATATCAACATCACTGATACGGTGATTAAATAAGTTTTTCTCTTCATATGTAACGTTGTGTTCATCCAACCATTTTTTTGCTTTTCTACATGATGAGCAACTTGGTGTTGTATATATCGTGACCATATTAACCTACCTCCTTCTGAGTTTTTAATATAATTACCCTATATATATTATATGATTTTTTCATGAAAATTTCAATACCGTTTAACACTTTTAATGTTTTTAAAATTAATTTGTTGTATAATGATATTTAACTTAAAATATATTGGAGGTTTTACCTATGGAATTAAATTGGAATTTAACCTATTTTTATGAAAACGATAGCGCTTGGGAACAAGACTATCAAAAACTAGATGGCATGATTGCTGGCTTTGAAGATTTCAAAGGCAAATTAAATGATTTTAATACTTTTAAATCTTATCATCTTTATGAAGAGCAATTTTTAAATTTATTATATAAGGTTTATCCTTATGCTCATTTAGGATCTGATCTTAATCTTAAAGACACTACTAAGAGTAATCAAAATCAAAGAATGGCTATTTTATTATCAAAATTAGGACAAGCTACTTCTTATGTTTCTCCTGAAATCATTGCTTTAGGTGAAAAAAAAGTTTTAGACTGGGTTTCTAACGATGATTTTTTAAAGGCTTATACTTTCCCTTTTAAAAAATTATTTAGAGGTCAAAAACATGTATTATCTGAAGTAGAGGAAACTTTGCTTGCTAACTTTAGTGTGATTAGATCAATTCCTACCCAACTTTATCAATCACTAGCTATTATTGATAGAACTGATGAAACAGTTACTCTATCTACAGGAAAAACAGTTACTGTTTCACAAGCAAACTACACTTCTTTAATCGAAGAAAGTCAAAACCCTTTAGATCGTCAATTGATTTTTGAATCACTATATAAACGCTATAAAGATAATAAAGCTGCTTTTGCTAATACTTATAATTTAGTTTTACAACAAAGAGCTGCCAATTATAAATCCAGAAAATATAGTTCTAGTTTAGAAGCTGCTTTAGATGGTAATAATATTCCTGTTTCTGTTTTTCATAATTTAAAAGATACTGTTTATGAAAATACCGATGTGGTTAAAAGATATATCGCTTTAAGAAAAAAATATTTAGGTTTAAAAGAGTATCATACTTACGATCGCTTTTTAAAACTTGCTAAAAGTGATAAAAAATATCCTTATGCTGAGGCTAAGACTTTGTTTTTAGATTCAATTAAGGATTTTGATTCAGAGTTTGTTTTAAAACAAACAGAGGCCATTGCAGATGGTTTTGTGGATGTTTTACCAAAAGACGGTAAAAGAACAGGTGCTTATTCTTCTGGTTTTTATGGTTTTCATCCTTTTATTCTTCTTAAC
>JAAYQV010000030.1 GCA_012519065.1 Phytoplasma sp. | reverse complement strand
GGGTCTTTTGAAAAAGCATTACCGATATAACCAACTAAAGCAGATTCAATGATGGATCCATGATTCCATACTTCAGTAATTTTGTGATAATCTAGATTTTCAAATGGACTGTTTTCTAAAAGGTCAAATCCTTCACCTAGAGCTTGCATCATGCCATATTCTATACCGTTGTGTACCATTTTAACAAAATGGCCTGAACCTGGACTTCCCATATAACCATAACCGTTTTCAACTGAAACTGCTTTAAAGATTGGTTCTAAATAATCAAAGATATCTTTTGTTCCCCCAATCATTAAACAAGCACCATTTCTAGCACCATATGTGCCACCGGATGTTCCTACATCTATGAAATGAAGGTTTTCTTCTTTGAGTTGTTGATATCTTTTAACACTTAAGTTAAAGTTTGAGTTACCACCATCAACGATGATATCCTCTGGGTTTAAGAAAGGTTTAATTTCTTCTATCACACTGTCTACATATTGGTTAGGCACAAGTAACCAAACAATTTTTCTTTCATTTTGATTGGCTAGTAGTTCCTCTAGACTGTTTTTAACGGTAATACCGTTTTTTTGACTTTCTTTTCTAACTTCTATATTGGGATCATATCCTAAAACTTCAAAGTGATTGTCTTTTAAATTTAAAGCTAAGTTACTACCCATTTTTCCTAATCCGATTAAATGTATTTTCATAATTATACGTCCTTTATACTAAATTTATAAGTAAGATGGTGGCTGTTAAAAAATAAATGCCTAAAGCTGAAAAGTCATTAATAGTTGAGATTAATGGTCCTGATGCAGCTTTTTCATCAAAACCATATTTGTTTAAAATAAGTGGTAAGAAAACACCTGCTAAAGCTGAGATGAACATTGATAAGGCAAGTGAGATACCAACCACGATTGATATCATCAAGTTTTGATCATTTCCAGGTGCGATGATGCTTAAGAAGGTTAGAACAATCATAACCCCAAATAAACCTGTTAATAATCCGTTGATAACTGCGATAAAGGTTTCTTTGGTAATGTGTTTTTGGTGGTTTAATTCTTTTTTGTTTAAACCTAGGATGGTGACGGCTAAAGATTGTGTCCCAATGTTACCAGCCATCCCTAAAATCATTGGTTGAAATAAAACCAACGCAACTACTTCTTGTAGTGTTCTTTCAAAAACAGATAAAACTCCTGCGATAACTAAGTTTAACACAACTGATAAAATTAACCACGGTAAACGATTGATAGAACGTTTAAATGGACTTGCTGCTTCATCATAATCTTCTCCAACGGCTACCATGTGTTGGTAGACTTGTTCATGTTTTAAAGCAATTTGTTCAAAGATATCATCGGCTGTAATGATTCCTATGACTTCATGATCTTTGTTTAAAACAGGGATGACGTTAATGTCATAGTCTTTAATTTTATGAACTGCATGAAGCATATTGGTATCATCATAGATGATTGGAAATTGATGATCAACGATATTTTCTAGTTTTGAATTTGCTCTTGCTACGATTAAATCTTTAATCGATAAAGCACCAAAATATTTACCTTCTTTTAAAACAAAGATGGTATCGATATATGCTTGATCGGTTATACTTTCTATGACAAAGGCGGTAGCTTCTTTAATGGTTTTTTCTACATCAATGGTGATGAATTCTGTGGTCATTAAAGAGGCTGCTAGTTTATCGTCATAAGATAATAGTAGTCTGATACTTTCTTGTTTGTTTTTATGGAGTAACTGGATGAGTTTTTCTTGGATTTCTTTTTCAAATGGATCTATAAAGGTTTCTAAATCATCTAGTTCTAATGCGTTAAGTAAAGTTTTTTGTTGTCTGGGTGTGATTTTTTCAAAGTAGGTAATTGCATCTTCTCTTTTTAAATAAACAAAGGCTTGTGCAACTTGTTTTTGAGTAATTAGTTTATTGACTCTTTCTTTTTCTTCATCAGTAAGTTCTAAAAATAAATTGGCTAAGTCAAGTGGGTGTAGTTTATCAATTTGTTTTTTGATTTCTACATTTGATAAACTAAAATCTAATTTATGTTCTTTCATAACAGTACCCCCTGTAAAATAACCGTTGCCAATCCAAAAAAGATGATTAAACTGATGATGTCAATTAAAGTCGTTATAAATGGCCCTGAAGCAACTGCAGGGTCAAACTTCATTTTGTTTAAAAAATATGGAACAAAAAGTCCGATGACTGGTCCAAAAGATACGGTAATCCATAAAGAAATGGAGACCACGAAACTAAAGGCGATTAAATGGTCTGATTGCATGGCCCATAAGATGATATAGGTTGTAACAAAGGCTAAAACACCCATGACAAAACCGTTAATAATCCCTGTTAAAATCTCTTTACCACCGTTTTTTAAAGGTTCTCCTTTGGGGTTATTGATACTAATGAGAGTAACAGCTAAGGTTTGAGTCGCCACATCTCCTCCAGCATCTAAAATAAGAGGTTGGAATAAGGCAAGTACGGTTGCTACTGCTAAAACCTCTTCAAACATAGTAGTTAGGTAAGCAATTGGAATAGAAAGGATGAGTAAAACAACTAGCCATGGTAATCGTCTTAATGCTGTTCTTAGGATGGGTGAATTTTTTTCTGTTTCCGGTAAGGCTGCTAATTTTTCATAATCTTCTTGTGCCTCTTCTTGGTAAACATCTAACGCATCATCCATCGTAATCATACCAATGAGTTCTTGGTTTTCATTTAAAATCGGAGTTTCATAAATGCTATATTGTCTCATAGCTTTAATGACTTTCTCAATTGGGTCTTGATCATAATAATAAGGAACTTCTTCAATTAGTTCATTAACTGTTAAAGGTGATTTGGCTTTAATTAGTTTTTTAAACGGAATCACACCTAAATAATGATTGGTTTCTTTTTCTACAACAAATAAGGTATTAATCGTTTCTACTTGATCTGCTTGTTTGATTAGATATTTGGTAGCTTCTTTAACATCCATCTCTGGGGTTAAATGAATATAGTCGTTGGTCATATAAGCACCAGCGACATCTTCTAAATAGCCCAGAAGTTCAATCATTTCTTCTGGTTGGTCTAACATTTCTAGAATTTGATTCTTTTCTGTTTCTTCTAATTCTTCCATAATGTTAACCGCATCATCGGGTTCCATGGTTTCTAAGACTTCTTTTTGATCGTCTAATTCTAGGGTGTTAAATAGTTCAACCGCATCATCTACTTCTAGATAAGACATAACCTCTGACTTGGTTTCTGAATCTAGTAGTTTATAAATTTTAATTTGATCTTCTAACTCCATATGCTCAATGGTTTGTGCTAGATCATATGGGTGCATGTTTTTAATTTCTTTTTTTAATTCTTTTTCACTTAATTTTAATAGTTCCATGTTAAAAGCCTCCTATCGTCATTAATTATTTTTTTATTCCAAAAAGCATTTTTGCTACTCTTTCAGTAATTTGGCTTTCTTGATGGTCGTATAAAATGGTGATATATCCGTTAAAATGATCTTTTTTAATGATTTGAACGGTCATATTGAGTCCTATTTTTTTATCATCTAAATAAGCTAATAATTCTTTATGATCTAACACTCTTTTAATCGTGAATAAATCTGTTTCATTAGCATCCCATAAAGACATGGTTTCTATTTTTTCTGATACACCATCGATGGTTGGAATGGGGTTTCCGTGTTGACAATATTTAGGTTCATCTAAATACTGATATAATTTTTCAATTAGTTCCGGGCTAGAAGCGTGTTCTAGTTTTTCTGCATCTATGTGAACGTCTTGCCATGATATGTTTAGTTTTTGAGTTAAAAAAACTTCCCATATACGGTGAGCTCTAATCATGCGCATGGCTTCTTTTTTTCCTTTTTTAGTTAAAGAAACACCTTTGTATGGTTGATAGAGTAAAAACTTTTTATTCACTAGTTTTTTTATCATTTCATTAACGCTTTGATCCGTATATCCAAATGATTCTGATATTTCATTGGTTTTAATTTTTTCTCTGTTTTGTTCTACTGATAACTCATAAATTAATTTCAAATAATCTTCTTCTGCTTGATGCACATGTCTCACCTACTTTCTATGTATTATAACATATTTAATATGTTATTTTTAAAGACTATAATATGTCATTTGATCACTTAAATGTTTCTCTCCTAGTATACTTAATGTCACGTTTTCATCAGTTTGGGTTAAATAACCTTTTTGTTGGGCTTTTTTAAATCTTTTCATAAAATATTTTTTAGACCAGTTTAATTCTTGGTGTAAATGATTTAACGATGTTTCTATATGTGCTTTTTCTGTGTCTTGATGATTTTTAATGTGAACCATTAAGGTAATGATCGCAAAATCTTTTTGTTGCTTATTGCGTTTAACAACGCTGGTGATAACCCC
>JAAYQV010000176.1 GCA_012519065.1 Phytoplasma sp. | reverse complement strand
TGTTTTGACAATGATCGCTGCTTGATGCATGTTTCTAAATCTTCTGTAATAACCTAGTCCTTCTACCATTTTTAAGACTTCTTCTAAAGGAGCTTCTGCTAGATCGTTAATGGTTGGGTAACGCTTTATAAAACGCGTAAAATAAAGTAGGACTGTTTCTACTTGGGTTTGTTGAGCCATTATTTCGCTAACCCATATGGCATAGGGATCTTTTGTCTCTCTAAAAGCTAATTTTCTATGGTTGTTATCATACCATTTTTTTATTTTCATTTCATTCATGAAATCATTATAACATTTTTGGGATTTACCTTCATTTTAAAAGCCTTTAATAAAAGCACTTTTTGTCCTTTGTTATAAAGATGATGTTATCATTGTAATGGATAATATATATAGAAGGGAACATAATATGAATTTATTAGAAAGAAAAAGTATTAGGTTATATGATGAAAACCATAAAATACCACGCGATGTTTTTGAGCAAATATTAAAAGACACTTATAGAGCGCCTTCTTCGATGAATCTTCAACCTTGGCGTTTATATATTGTTGAGACTAAAGAGGCTAAAGAACAACTTAAGACTGTTTTGTATGGTAATGATCTTCAATTAAATACATCATCAGCAATGATTGTTTTTTTTGGTGATAAGGATAAATTTGAATTAGCAGATAAACTTTATTCTAAAGCTGTAGATGAAGGTAAAATGACGGTTTCAGTTAAAGAAGCGCAACTTAAGAAAATTGAAAATCTAAAAGTCCATATGACTGAAGATAAAATTAAGAAAGACATTTATATTGATGGTGGGCTTGTAGCAATGCAGTTTATGCAAGTAGCCAAGTCTTATGGATATGATACTTGTGCCATTGGTGGTTATAATAGTGATAAAATCAATGAGGCATTAAAGATTGATAAGCGTTATATTCCTATTTTAATTGTTTCTATAGGGAAGGCTAAAGAAGATGGACATCAGTCTGTCAGATTGGATTTAGAAGATACCACAACTTGGTTATAGTGTTATATATAATAAAAAGAACCTTTTAAGGTTCTTTTTTTATGAATTTAGAGTTAAATATCATACTTAGTGATGATCTCTGCAGGTGTTTTTCTGAGTAATAGATACATTGGTAAGTATCCAATGACTAAGAAAAGGGTATAAACCACAAAAACACCTAAGATGATAGAGTACCAAGTATAATCAAATGGTACTGTTGGGAATGTCTCTTTTAAAACACTAATCAAATAACTTCCTGCAATAAAACCCGGAAGGGCAGAGATAGTAATCATAAAAATGATTTCCATGATAAAGTCAAAAGAAACTTCTAATTTGTTGACACCTAGTGATCTTAGGACACCAATGGGATATATTTTACTATATAAGGATGATTTGTTTAAAAAATAAAATCCTAGTAATGAAACACTTGTTAAGACCAATAAGATTGGAAAGACTAAAGTCATTGACTGACTTCTTGAGTTTTCATCCATTTCTAAAGCTAGTTGATATAAATCAACAACCGCTATCTCATCAATTGGACTGGAAAACTTTTTTAGTTCATCCATTAAAACTGTTTTAGGTAAACTGCTGGTGATAAACCATTGATTGTTAAAAAAATATTTTTCTTCTTTATTTTTAAGATAATTAAGTTCGGCTGTTATATAATCTTTAAAATAGACAGAAAAGCTGTAACGATCTTGACCAACAGTATTGAACCTAGGGTCATCATAGTAACCTACAACCTCATATTGTTCAAAAAAGTATGATTCTCTATCTTTAATGATAGACTCTAGTTGACTTGGTAAAACTATTTCGCTACTGGTTTGTGGCCTTCTACCAGATGATAAAGCACCTTCAATAAATGTTGTATCTAAATGGTTGTATGTCAAATTTAAATTATATGAAACATCATTTTCATCATAAAAATCGTAAGATAGTTTTTCATTTGAAAATAATTTACCTTGATTCGTCATATAAATAACAGATGATTTTAGTTCTTTTACAATGCCTGAAATAATAAATTCTTGATTTTGAATGGTAATGGTTTCCCCTATCAAATATCTAATATCTCTAATCCCTATAGATTCTAATACATGATTTTCTTGTCCAAATTTTTCTGAGATAAGGACTCGATTAAAGGCAGTCGGCATTTGTCCATCAATGATTTTAGATGGATTTAACCCTATAACTGATTCAATATGATTAAAAGCAATGGATGTTCCATTTGATAAATAAACTAGATTGTCACGACCTGAAAATGCAGGTGAAATAGCAATATTATTTCTTAATTGTTCATTTTGATTAAGATAATCATAGAAACTGTTATTAATTTGTCCATAGGTTCTTTCTGGTTCTACCCTCACATAAGAAGGGCTCCAAGTTAATTGTTTTT
>JAAYQV010000175.1 GCA_012519065.1 Phytoplasma sp. | reverse complement strand
GAATTACTATATCAATACGATTTTTATGATGAAAAAATCAATTTAGAAAGTCTTACAGTTCAACCAGATTCACTAGCAATATTTAATGAAATCATTTTACAAATAGAATTCATCGATGATATCATCGAAAGAAATTTATTTGATTATTCGATTAATCGTTTAAATAAAGTCGATAGAGCAATCATTCGACTAGCAACCTATGAACTAACACAAAAAGAATTACCACACGCTATCATTATAAATGAGGCTATCGAGCTAACTAAAGAGTATTCTAACTTAGATGATGGTAAGCAACATCGTTTCACCAATAAATTATTAGATCAAATATATCAAGATATTCAATCAGAGTAGGTGATTTTATGCAAGAACGTCATATGACGGTTGCGCAATTAACTAAATATTTAAAACATAAAATAGAAACAGACAAACACCTGCAAACTATTTATTTAAAAGGTGAAGTTTCAAACTTTAAAAGACATCACACAGGACATCTATATTTTGTTTTAAAAGATGAAGAAGCCCAAGTTTCTTCCATGATGTTTAACAATCTAGCTTCTAAGCTACTTTTCTCACCTAAAGACGGTGATAAGGTCTTAGTTAAGGCAACCATTAATTTGTATGTTCCAAGAGGTACCTATAGTTTAAATATTTATGAAATGACACTTGATGGGATAGGTGACCTATACTTACAATATGAAGCATTAAAAAAAGATTTTCAAGATAAAGGCTATTTTGATGAGATTCACAAGAAACCTATTCCTAAATATCCTAAACGTATAGGAGTCATTACTTCTAATACAGGTGCTGTGATTGAAGATATTAAAAACACAGTCACTAGAAGATATTTATTAACAGAAATTTTATTATACCCAGCCTTAGTACAAGGACAAGGGGCTAAAGAAAGCATTGTTTCACAAATTCATAAAGCTAATGAACAAGCATTAGTTGATGTTTTAATTGTTGGTCGTGGCGGTGGTTCGATAGAAGACTTATGGGCGTTTAACGAAAAAGAAGTGGTAGAAGCTATTTTTCATTCTAAAATCCCTATCATTACTGCTATAGGACATGAAACGGATTTTACTTTATCAGATTTTGTTTCTGACCTAAGAGCGCCAACACCAACAGCGGCTGCTGAATTAGCAACCCCTAATATGTTAGATTTAATAGATAGAATTAAAGAAAATAAACGACTTTTAGACTATCATATTAAAGCTAAGTTTGATTATCTTAACCAAACTTTGGTTTATTTAGAAGAAAGATTATCATCACTAAGTCCACAAAAAAGAATTGAACAATATTATAAGGATTTAGAAAAACAAAAGTTATTATTACAAAAAAACTATGAAACACAAATTTTAACTAATCGCTTTAAATTGACAACTATAAGTCAAAAGTTAATTTCTCCAAAGGATAAAATTGATGCTTTCTTAACCAAACTTGAGTTTTTAGAAAAAATGTTAAATCAAAAATATAGACAGCATATACAAGATAAGACCTTAAAACTCATTACACAAAATGAAAAACTTAAAGGATTAGACCCATTGGTTTACATGAATAAAGGTTTTTCATTAGTAACTAAGGATGATAAGGTACTTACAAGCGTTCATATGATTGATGTTAAAGATCAATTGACCATACAATTAACCGATGGATTAGTTAAAGCGATTGTTACAGAAAAGAGGGAAAAATAATGAGTTTAAGTTTTGAAGAACAGTTAAAGAAGCTTGAAGAATTAGTTAAGGAATTAGAAAGCAAAGACATTAGTCTAGATGATGCCATCAAAAAATATAAAGAAGGTATTGAGCTTTCTAAGAGTTGTTATGAAAAAATTAAAGAAGCAGAAAGCCTAGTTATCCAGGAAATAAAATAATGCGCTTAGATCAGTATTTAGTTGAAAATAATCATGTTGAAACCAGATCAGAAGCCAAAGATATTATTACTAGAGGCTTTGTTCTTATCAATGATAAACCAGTATTAAAAGCTGGTTATGATATAAAGCCTTCTGATAACGTTTCTGTTACGCAAAGAAGAAAGTATGTCAGTCGAGCAGGAGAAAAACTAGAATTTGCACTCAAAGAATTCCAAATAGATTTAACGAATCAAATCGTTGTCGATGTTGGCTCTTCAACCGGTGGTTTTACCCAATGTGCACTTAGTTTTGGAGCTCAAAAAGTGTATGCATATGATGTTGGAACCAACCAACTAGACCCATCTTTAAGAGAAAATGAAAAGATTTTTCTTTTTGAAAAAACCAATATTCTAGATGTTGATATTCCGGCTCATGATTTTATGGTGATTGATGTTTCATTTACATCAGTTATTCCTATTTTAAGACATGTAGCTAAAGAAAATAAAGCACTCATTGTCTTAGTTAAACCTCAATTTGAAGTGTCATTAAAAGAATTAAAAAAAGGCATTGTTAAAAATCAAAAAACCATTCAATCAGTGATAGAAAAAATTGTTAGTGAATTAAAAGATCTTAATTATCATATTTACGGGTATTTACCTTCCCCTATTAAGGGTAAAGAGGGTAATCAAGAATACTTATTGTATGTGAGAAAATAGGGGGATTTTATGTTAAAAACCTTAAAAGTTAAAAACTTTGCTTTAATTGATGATATTGAAGTCGACTTTTATGATGGTTTAACAGCATTAACAGGTGAAACCGGTTCAGGGAAATCAATCTTGTTAGAATCACTTGCCTTAATCTTTGGAAAAAGAGCAGATCAAGATATGATTAGATACGGAGAAAAAAAAGCTTTAGTAGAAGCTTGTTTTCATTTAAATCAAATGCAACAAAATCAACTTTCTTTACCAAGTGAAATTAATATTTCAAGAGAAGTAGATAGTACGGGGAAGCATCAAATCAGACTGAATAATGAGTTAATTACCTTAACAAGATTAAAAGAAATCAGTAAAACAATTGGTTCTATTCATGCACAAACAGATACTTTTGGTTTAATGGATAAAGCTTTATACTTAGACTTTTTAGATCAAACGGATTTTAAAACCATTGATCCGTTAGTCAATGAGTATTTTATTTTAAGAGAAAACTATTTAGAAGCTTTAAGAAACTTTAAAAATATTCAATCAAAAAAAGAAGAATCATTAGAAAAAATAGATTTTCTTTCTTATCAAGTTAAGGAATTAGAATCGTTGAATTTAGTAGCTAATGAAAAAGAAGAGTTAGAAGAGGTTTTATCAAAACTTACTAATTTTGATAAAATCAAACAGGCTTTAATGCAAAGTTATCAAGCATTAGAAAATGAGCAATTTTCTTTAGACCAAATTTATGAAAGCTATCAAAACATTCATAAAATCTCAAGTTATGATGAAAAGTACCAAAAATATTCTGAGGACTTACTCAATGCTTATTATCAATTAGAAGAAGTAAAAAAAGATCTTTTTTTTGAATTAAACCACTTTGATTTTGATGAAGAAAAATTCAATGAACTTCAAGAAAGAAGTTACCAACTTACCAAAATTGAGCAGAAATATCAAAAATCAATAGAAGAATTAGTTGTTTATTTAGAAGAAATTAAAGATGAATTAGAACGTGTGACCGATTATGATAATTACATCAAAAAAGCATATGAAAAATTAGAGTCAAGTTATCAAAAGGCTTTAAAAAAAGGTCTTGAAATTAGTGATAAAAGAAAAAAAATGGCTTTAAAACTTCAAAAGGAACTTATTTTAGAGTTAAAGGATTTAGATTTAGATAAAGCCGAATTTCAAGTTCTTTTTGAAGAGAAAAAAGAAAAGCCAGAACTTTATGAAAATGGAATTGATCAAATTGAATTTATGATTTCCTTAAATGAAGGAGAACCACTCAAGCCACTATCAAAAGTAGCAAGCGGTGGAGAAAAAGCCCGTTTTATGTTCGCTTTTAAAAGCATTTTTGCAAGAAATCATCAATTAAGCTTATTAGTACTAGATGAAATAGATATTGGAATCAGCGGAAAAACAGCTGCTAAGGTGGCTAATAAAATGCTAGAGTTATCAAAAGATTTACAAGTTTTAGTTATTACTCATTTACCACAAGTAGCATCTAAAGCAAATTATCATTACCAAATTATTAAAGAAAAAAATAATGACCGTATGGTTTCAAAAATAGCAAAACTAGATGAAAACACCAGAGTAGAAGCGATTGCTTTGATGTTATCTGATGATAGAATTACTAAAGAAGCGATTGCCTTAGCAAAATCGATGCTGGAAAAATAAAAAAAGGCCATCGCCTTTTTATTTAAATGCATCGATTAAACCCCAAAAAGCTCCTACAAAAATTAATCCCACAAATCCGATAAGCAATACCCAAATAATAGTCTTTCCCCACCATGTTTCGCTAGGACTTTTAAATTCTTTAATATCTTCTTGTTGGACTTTTTTAGAGCTAGGTTTTGTCTTTTTTGACTTAGACATGATCTCACCTCAACTATTTATATCAAGAGTATTATACAATAAAAAAAAACATAATACAACAAACAAATTTTAATGGAGGTAAAACAATGAATAAAAAAGCAAGAATCATCTTTCATATAGATCTTAATGCTTTTTACGCAACATGTGCCATGATTAAAGACCCTTATTTAAAAGATAAGGTGTTTGTTGTAGGGGGGCCGGGAAATGCCAGAAGAGGCGTCATTTCAACTGCATCCTATAAAGCAAGAGCAGTAGGTGTTAAATCGGGTATGAGCCTTAATCAAGCACTTGAAGTATATCCTAAACTTTTAAGTGTTCCAGCTGATTTTCCTTTCTATCAAAAAAAGAGTCGTGAGTTCATTAACTTTTTAAAACAATATTCTTCTTTAGTTTTACAAGCGTCTATTGACGAAGCATATGTTGATATGACAGAAATGGCAGCCCAAAAACATCCATTAGAAATTGCCAAAGAAATTCAAGAAAGATTGGTTAAAGACTATCAACTGCCATGTTCCATTGGAATTGCTCCTACACTTTACTTAGCTAAAATGGGCTCTGATATGAAAAAACCATTAGGCATAACCGTATTAAGAATTAGAGAGTTATCAAAAACGATATGGCCTTTACCTATCGGCTTAAGTTTTGGTATAGGCAAAAAAACAGCAAGCCAACTTAATAAAATAGGTGTTTTTACCATCAATGATTTTTTAGAAGAAAAGAATAAAGAAAAAATCTTAACCCAAATGTCTTTAAAAAGTTATGAGAGCCATATTAGAGAAATGACGGGAAAAAGTAGTAACATTGTTAATCCGGATAAATACGCTATCCCACAATCGATTAGTCATGAAACCACTCTAAACTATTTAATTGATGAATCAGAAGCGTTGATAACCCATCTTCAAGAGTTATCAGAAAGAGTTTATCAACGACTTAAAAAGCATAATCTTTATTATAGAACAGTAGGCATTAAACTTAAATTTGATGACTTTAAATCAATTACTAGAAGTCATACATTTTTTGACTTTCAAGAAGATGGTTTTTTAATTAAAAGTGAGGCCGAGGCTTTGTTAGAAGAGCATTATGATAATAAACCAGTAAGATTAGTTGGTGTTTTTATATCAAATTTAATAACTAAAGAAGAATTAGAGAGAAACTATGATTTGTTTAATTACCAAAAAGTAACCCAAAAGGAAGATGAAATAGAAAAACTCATCGAAAAAATCAATCATAAGCAAGGAAAAGTCGTTAAAAAAGGAATAAAATGATATAATAAAAAAGGTGATTAAGATGAATTACATAGAAAATAAAATAAAAGAGTTAGGGTTTGAAAAAATCACACCCATTCAAGAAAAAACATTTAAAGCATTTAAGGATAATAAAAACATTGTAGGTTTAGCACCAACTGGAACAGGGAAAACACATGCCTATTTATTACCTATTTTTAGTCAAATTAAAAAAGAAATCAAGGAAACTCAAGCCATTATTTTAGTTCCTACCAACGAATTAGTTATTCAAGTAACTCAAATGGCAAGACAATTAGATGAAACTATTAGTATTAAAAGTTATTATGGTAGTATTGATAAACAACGTGAACTAGAATGGCTAAAA
The DNA here is from genome assembly GCA_012519065.1 of Phytoplasma sp. Classification (GTDB taxonomy): domain Bacteria; phylum Bacillota_I; class Bacilli_A; order Acholeplasmatales; family Acholeplasmataceae; genus Alteracholeplasma. Next base: position 9,433 of record JAAYQV010000175.1, on the reverse strand, counting down.
AATAACCAGCCACAATTAGTTATCACCACACCATCAAAATTATATGAATATGCCATCGCTAATCAAGCTTTAAACATTCACACGGCTAATTATTTTGTATTAGATGAAGCAGATATGATGTTTGATGAAGAGTTTTTATCATTTATTGATGCGACTATAGAACACATTGAACCTAAAATATTATTATTCTCAGCAACTATCACTAAACAAATGGAACCATTCATTCAAAAATATTTTGGATCATCTATCATCATTGATACAACAAAAGAGCATGATTTAAAAATCGATCATTACTTAGTGAAAATTAAAACCGATAAGAGATTAGAAACTCTATTAGATGTTACAGAGGGAATCAATCCATATTTAGCATTTATCTTTGTTTCAAAAAAAGAAGATCAACAACACATATTTGAAAAGCTAAGAGATAAAGGATTAAATGTTGTTAATTTCTCTTCTGATTTAAATGTTAAACAAAGAAAAAGATTAATTGATGACATTCATAAATTAAAATATCAATACATAGTAGCAAGTGATTTAGCTTCTCGTGGTATTGATTTTAAAGCCTCACACGTCATTCATTATGACCTTCCCTACCATTTAGAATATTTTAAACATCGTAGCGGTAGAACAGGTAGAATGGATAGTAGCGGCGTTGTTATTACGTTATTTGAAAATAAAGATTCAAGAAAAATAGATAAACTTAAAAAAGATGGCGTGAACTTTAAATTAGTTACTATCGATAAAGATGGCATTAAAGTTGAGAAACCAAAAGAAAAACCATTGGATAAAGAAATTGTTAATGCCGTTAAATCCATTAAAAAAAGTAAAAAAGTTAAGCCAAATCATAAAAAGAAATATCAAAGAGAAGTTAAAAAAACAGTTAATAAAATTAAAAGGAGTCGAATGAAATGATAATTATAGGAAGTCATGTGTCTATGTCAGGAGACCAAATGTATTTAGGTTCAGTCTTAGAAGCTCAAAGTTATGGGGCAAATGCATTTATGGTTTATACTGGAGCACCACAAAATACGATTAGAAAGAGTATTGATCGCCTTAAAATCAATGAAGCGATTCAAAAAATGGAAGAATTAGACATTGATTTAAGTCATGTTGTGGTCCATGCACCATACATCATTAACTTAGCTAATCCAGATCAAGAAAAAAGAGATTTTGCAATATCCTTTTTAACAGAGGAAATCAAAAGAACAGCGGCTATGCAAATAAGTCAAATGGTTTTACATCCAGGAAGTGCAGTTGGTAAAAACAGAGAAGAAGCTATTAAATGGATTGGTGAAGGTTTGAACCAAATCTTTAAAAACACTGAAGGATTAAGTGTAAAAATTGCCTTAGAAACCATGGCTGGAAAAGGTAATGAGGTAGGTAAAACCTTTGAAGAAATTAAAGCTATCATTGATTTGGTTGAAGATAAAAAAAGAATCAGTGTTTGTTTTGATACATGTCACGTAAATGATGCAGGTTATGATATAAAAAACGATTTTAATGGTGTGATTGAATCCTTTGATCAAATCGTTGGCATAGAATTTATATCAGTTATTCACGTTAATGACTCTAAAAATATCTTAGGGGCAGCTAAAGATAGACATGAGAATCTAGGTTTTGGAACCATAGGCTTTCAGGCTCTTTTAGATATCATATATGACAAGAGATTTTCAAAAATTCCTAAGATATTAGAAACGCCATATGTTTCTAATAAAGCGCCTTACAAAGAAGAAATCAAAATGATTAAAAACAGACTATTTAACCCTGAATTAAAGAATGATTTAGAAAGAGAAAGCAATTGACCTAGAGTATTTTCTATGTTGATTTACACTGTCTAAAATGTTATAATTAAATAGCATAAAAAAAGGAGACTTAAAAGTATGGCTAAAAAATATAAAAACGCAGAGACCAAAGTACACCCGATTACTATCGGAGCTATCTTATTATTTGTAGTGAGTATGATTACTTTAATTTTAGTGTTACAACCAAAACCGGAAACAACATTAACAGAAAAATATTTAGCAGCAGGAGCAAACTCATCTTTAGCTGATGAAAAATATGCTTTAAGCAAGGATAATAACCTTGTGGTTAATAATCATTTAAACAATCAATGGTTTGGCCTTAAAAAAGGCATATTTCATGAGATTGAAAAAGATGAATTAACACTGATTCTTTTTGCAAACCCAGATAATGCAGCATCAGCTAGCGCAATTGCTTATGTACACTATTACTTATATACTAATCCATCTACAAAAGCATTAGGGGAAAGTGTTAAAAACTTAATTCATTATTCAGTATCCTCTGGAACAGGTAAAAATAGTATGGGTAAAGTTTTAGAAAAAATTACAGAAAAACTTGAACTTGAAGAAGATGAGTTAGTAGCAACAGAAATGCCTGTGTTAGTAGCATTTAAAAATGGCAAAGTAGTTGAATCATTAACTACAGGGCTAACACCAAATTCAATTAGAGATTTTTACTTAGAGCTTTTAAAATAAGATAATTATGATATAATAAAAAGCACATTATGTGCTTTTTATTTACTATATGAAATGGTGATAAAATGATTGAACAAATAAAGAAAAAAATTAAATTTGAAATAGAAGAAAAAACAGTAGTTGAAAACATTGTTGTTCAAGAAGCTAAAATGGAAGGTTTTGATCTTGCTATTCCACTTTTTGGTTATGCAAAAACGTTGAAAAAACCATTACCAGAAATATATGACTTATTTAATGAAGTACTTAAAAACATTAATGAAGTATCTAAAACGGAGTTTTTAAATGGTTTTTTAAATATTTCATTAGAACGAGTTAATTTAAGTGAAAATATTCTTAAAACTGTGTTTTTAGAAAAAGAAAATTATGGTTCAAAACCAAAAAATAATGAAGTGGTTGTCATAGATTATTCTTCACCAAATATTGCAAAGAACTTTTCTGTTGGACATTTGCGTTCCACTATGATTGGTAATTCCTTAAAATTACTTCACCAAAAAGTAGGATATGAAGTAGTTGGGATTAACTATTTAGGAGATTGGGGCACCCAGTTTGGTAAAATGATTGTTGCTTATCAAAAGTGGGGTAAAAAAGAAGATATCTTAAAAAACCCTATTGATGAACTTCAAAAACTATATGTTTTATTTCATCAAAAAGCAGAGGAAGACCCAACTTTAGATGATGAAGCTAGAGCCGCGTTTTTAAAGTTAGAACAAAACGATCCTGAATATATCGCTCTTTGGGAATGGTTTAAAGATGAATCGTTAAAAGAATTTATGGTCATGTATGATCTATTAGGCGTAACCTTTGATTCTTATGCAGGTGAGTCTTTTTACAACGATAAAATGGATGCTGTTGTAGATCAAATGCAGGCATTAAACATCTTAAAAGAAGATCAAGGTGCCTTAATTGTTGATTTAGGTGATCAATTACCTCCTGCCTTAATTAAAAGAACAGATGGCGGAACTTTATATATGACAAGAGATGTTGCAGCATTGATTTATCGTTATAATACGTATCACTTTAGTAAGATCTTATATGTCGTTGGAAACGAACAAAAGCTTCACTTTCAACAATTAAAACTAGTTTCAGAAAAAATGGGGTATCAGTTTAATCTAGAACACATTAATTTTGGACTTGTCTTACTTGATGGTAAGAAATTATCGACAAGATCAGGAGCCTTTGCAAAACTTTCAGATGTAATCAACAACGCAATAACTTTGGCAAAAGCTGCAATTATTGAAAAAAATCCTTCTTTAGAAAACAAAGATGAGGTAGCAAAAGCAGTAGGTATTGGCGCTGTTATTTTTAATGATTTAAAAAACGAAAGACATTTAGATATGGATTTTAACTTAGAAAATATGTTAAAATTTGAAGGACAAACAGGACCATATCTTCAATATAGTGGTGTAAGAATTCATTCAATGCTTAAAAACGAAACGATTAACTTAGAGCAAGCTAATTTTAAAGTCTATGAACAACAACACTATTTTGATTTAATTAAGGTTGTTGCACAATTTCCACAAATTATACAACGTTCTGTAGAAAATAATGCACCAAACGTCGTATCAAGATATTTAATTCAGTTAGCACAAAACTTCAATCAATTTTATGGCAAACAAAGAGTGATTGTTGAAGACCAAGGCATTAAACAAGCCAATCTTCTTTTAGTTAATAGTGTGTTAATAATTTTAGAAGAAGGATTAAGACTTTTAGGGATGAAGTCTTTAAAAGAAATGTAAATGGAACAAACACCTAAAAAAAAGGGTCTGTGGAAGAATGGATTATTAGTCGTCTTAATATTAGTAGCCATTATTAGTATCATAAGCAGTATTGGTGACCCAAAAGAGATATTTAATAAAATTGCAGAATCTAATAAGTTATATTTAAGTGTAGCAGTTATTTTGGCGGTTATTTATACACTTATTATGAGTCTATCAAATCAAATAGTTTTGCGCTCATTGGATAAAAAACTATCGTATTTAGATGGTATGCTGATTTTTGAAACCGAGTATTTCTTTAACGCCATCACACCTTTTTCAAGCGGTGCACAACCATTTCAAGCTTATATGTTTATAAAAAAAGAGGTAGATGCCAAAAACGTTACCTCAATTTTAGTGGTTAATTTTATTTTATACCAAACAACGTTAATTTTAATGCTTATTAGTGCAATGATTTTTTTTGGTAATAGAATCATTAATGCATTAGGAAGCAGTAGTGTTTATATACTGATTGGTTTTATTATTAATATTGTTATCTTAGTTTTCTTGTTTTTAGTTTCTTATGTTAAGGGTTTTTCTAAAGTGATTAAAAAGGTTTTCTCATGGATTGCTAAAATCAAAAAATTAGAACCCAAAATGACGGAATTAACTTTAAAAACAGATGATTTTGTTCTTAAATATCAAGAGAGCGTAAAGATTTTATTTAATCGAAAAACAGTTTTTATCAAATCGTTTATCTTAAAAGCTATTGCATTAAGCATCCAGTTTGGCATTCCTGTTATTATTGCTTATGCGTTAGGACAAAAAATAGTCTTTAATGATATAATATACATAACATTGATCACATCACTTTCTGTAACAGCCATGATTTGGATACCACTACCAGGAGCATCGGGTGGGACAGAGTGGGCGTTTGCTGCATTAATGGCTCCAATCTTTGTTAATCAAAAGGATTTAGTTTTAGCAATTTTATTGCTATGGCGCTTTATTACTTATTATTTCCCGTTAATGTTAGGCTTTATAGCCTATTTATGGTCAAGAAAGAGAACAGATAAACAACAACACTTAGAAGAAAGTATAATAGAAAAGGATATTTAATTTCATTGAGGAGACAAAAATGGAAGAAAAAAAAATTACAATAGGACTTTTTACAGACTCATATCTGCCAATGCTAGATGGTGTTGTAATGGTTGTCCACAATTATGCGATCAGATTAGCTCAATATGCAAATGTGATTGTATTTGCACCAAAATTAAAAAAAGAATTTGATGATAGTAAATTACCTTTTAAAGTTGTGCGATGCAAAACATGGCCTTTACCATTGGTTGATTATAGATGGCCAAAACCATCTTTAGATAAAAAATTTAGAGAAGAACTTGAAAACATACATTTAGATGTTGTTCACATTCACTCAGCTTTTGGAATTGGTAAAGAAGGCGTTAAGTATGCACAAAAGCATCAAGTTCCAATCATTTCAACACTTCACAGCCAACATAAAAGAGATTTTCTTGAAAGAACGCACTCAAGATTGTTTACACATCTTGTGATGAAAAATTTGATTAAAACTTTAGAACAAACCGATGAGAAATATGCGGTTAATGATAAAGTAGCCGATTTATATAAAGAGTATGGTTTAAAAGAAAAACCAGGTGTTTTAAACAATGCAACTGATATGAGATTAGTGACAGATTTAACTGCTGTAGAAAAATTAAAAGAATTACATGGCATTAAAGATGAAAAAATCTTATTATTTGTTGGACGCATTGATAAAATTAAAAATATACCGTTTATCCTTGAGGTATTAAAAGATTTAAGACAGCGACAATTTCCGTTTAAAATGTTATTTATTGGTGGCGGTAAGTATTTTGAGAAATTTAAGCAAACAGTATCAGAGTATAAATTAGATGAACAAGTTATATTAGTAGGTAAAGTTTATGATCGAGACTTACTGGCTCAATATTATAGACTAGCTAATCTTTTTGTTTTCCCGTCAACTTATGATGCTTCATCGTTAGTTCAAATCGAAGCTGCTTCTCAAAAAACACCAACCATTTTTGCAAAAGACTCTATCACATCAAGTACAGTAATTCCAGATGTCAATGGATATTCTGAAGAATTGGTTGTCGATAAGTTTGCAAAGAAAATAGTAGATATTTTCAGTGATGAGCATAAATATTTAGAAGTGTGTGAAAAAGCATATGAAGAAGTGTACATTCATTGGGATGATCAAGTACGAAAAGTGTATAACCACTATTTAGACCTACATCATAAAAATATAAAAAAATAACCTTAAGTTCTTACTTAAGGTTTTTTTTTATTTAATACTAACTAAAGCGTTTTGTAAATTCATTTTAATGAAAACATCTCTTTGAATACCACCAACAGAATAACTTAGATGGGCATATAAATCAGGTCTACTTACCTTAACAAACCATAGAGGATATTTTGGTAATTTATGGTTATATGAAATCGTAAAAGTAGATGAAGTGGATGAAAGTTCTTTAGAAGTTGTACTTAAAGTATCCATCCATTGAGTTTGTAAAGCAAAATTAGCACTTACATTAGAAACATTACTTTTTTTATTTGAAATATAGGTTGAAAAATGATATCTTCCGTTAACTAAGGTGATAGTGACATTATCATCTTCATCGGTATTTTCCTGCTCTGTAGGTAGAGTAATATCTGTAAAGTTAACATAAAAAGTAAAGTCTCCTAAGTCAAGACTATACTGAGGTCTATCGTTTACCGTTGCAAGCTTTGCATTCATAAATTTAGAACTAGAGACTTCTGAGTTGAATTTAACTGTTTTATGTTCATAATATGTTCCTAAGTATAAAAAAGAAACAATAAAAATAGGTATGACTATTAGAAAAAAGACAGCAAAAATAATTAATCGATACTGGTATAAACCGTTTAAAATTTTGTTATTTGATATTTGTTTTCTCATATACGCTCCTAAAAAATAATGTGTTATTTAATCTATTATAGCAAAAAGTTTTATATAAACCAACTAAAATTTAATTGACTAATAACCGTTTAATCGGTATAATGAAATAGTAGTGATTTTTTAAAAATAAGTTAAGAATAAAAAAAATATATGAAAAATTGGAGGTGGCCCCTAATGGGTATGATATTCTTAAGTGCTACTGAGGTACTTATCTCCAGTTTGCTATTTGTATTAGCTTTGTTGATAGGACTAGCGGTTGGGTATTTTCTTCGTGTTGCACACCACGAGAAAAGCTTAAATGCAAGCCGTGAGAAATCTCAACAAATTATTGAAGATGGAAAAAAAGAAGCAGAAAAAATAAAACGTCAAATGATTTTAGAAGCTAAACAAGAAGTTTTTGAAACTAAAAAAGAATTTGAAAATGATATGCGTGAACGCAGACAAGTAATTGTAAATTTAGAAGATAAAGCGACACAACGTGAAGAATCTTTAAATAAAAGAACAGGATTTTTAGATAAGCGCGAAGAAGCTTTGGAAAATAGAGAACAAAAGCTTGAAAAATTAAGAGAACATCTTGAACAATTGAATAGCAAAGTGGAAGAATTGGTAATAGAAAAAGAAGCTAAATTAGAAGAAGTGGCTGCTTTAACTAAAGATGAGGCAAGAGAACTTATTATGAACGATGTTAAAGACAGCGTTTCTAATGAAATTGCAGCCTACATCAAAGATGAAGAAGATAAAGCTAAAACAACCGTGCAAAATAAAGCTAAGGAAATGTTAGCATTAGCTATGCAAAAATATGCTAGTGAATCTACGGGTGAAAGAACCGTTAGTGTTGTTAATATTCCAAACGAAGAAATGAAAGGTCGTATCATCGGTCGAGAAGGTCGAAATATTAGAACCTTAGAAGCTTTAACAGGAGTCGATTTAATTATTGATGATACACCTGATGCAGTTGTTTTAAGTGGATTTGATCCTATTAGACGTGAGGTTGCTAAAAGAGCTTTAGAAACATTAGTGTCAGATGGTAGAATCCATCCAGGACGCATCGAAGAGGTTGTAGAACGTGCAAGAACCGAAGTAGATGTGTTCATAAGAGAATCTGGAGAAGAAGCAGTATTCACTACAGGAATTGGAAGAATTCATCCAGATTTAGTTAAATTATTGGGTCGTTTAAGTTTTAGAACCAGTTATGGACAAAATGTTTTAAAACACTCAATGGAAGTAGCCTTTTTAGCAGGGAAATTAGCTGCTGAATTAGGAGAAAATGAAATGATAGCAAGACGTGCCGGCTTACTACATGATATCGGTAAAGCTGTTGACCATGAAGTTGAAGGAAGTCACGTTGAAATTGGTGTAGATATTGTTTCTAGATACAAGGAACCAAAAGAAGTGCTAGATGCTATCGCCTCACACCATGGTGATAAAGAACCAGAATCAATTATCGCAGTTTTAGTAGCAGCGGCTGATGCATTAAGCGCAGCAAGACCTGGTGCTAGAAGTGAATCAATGGATAACTATATTAAGAGATTAGCTCAGCTAGAAGAGATTTCTACAGAAATCAAAGGTGTTCAAAAAGCCTACGCCATCCAAGCTGGTCGTGAAATTAGAGTTTTAGTTCATCCGGAACAAACAGATGATTTATCTACTTTTGCTATCGCAAGAGAGATTAAAGAAAAAATAGAAGCTACTATGACCTATCCAGGAACAATAAAAGTAACTGTTATTAGAGAAGTTAGAGCAACCGATGTAGCAAAATAATAAAAGAGGCTTATAGCCTCTTTTTTCAAATAAAAAGAAAAGAGATAAACATATATGAAAATATTATTTATAGGTGATGTTTATGGACAACCCGGCATAGATTATTTATCTGACAATCTTAAAAAGTTAAAAAGTCTTTATGGCCCAAACCTTATTATTGTTAACGGAGAAAATGCATCTAATGGCAGAGGCATAAATAAAAAAATATATAAACACTTTATGTCTTTAGGTGTTCATATAATTACCATGGGCAATCATACTTGGAAAAATAAAGATATCTATAATTTTATAGAAGATTCCAATATCATAAGACCTATAAATGATCATGAATCCATAGGGTTAGGTTATAAAATTATAAAATATAATGACCAAAAAGTTTTAGTCATCAATGCGTTGGGCAGAATATTTATAGATGAAACACTCAAATGCCCATTTAAAGCCGTAGAAGAAGTTTTAGAAAGCAATAAAGGACAATATGATTATTCATTTTTGGATTTCCACGCAGAAGCTACCAG
>JAAYQV010000174.1 GCA_012519065.1 Phytoplasma sp. | reverse complement strand
CATCTTTAAATATCATGGAAACTATTTTAGTTAAAGTAACTAAAGTTGGTAGTGAAACTGTCTTAGCTAAAATCATTCAAACAGTAGAAGAAACATCATTAATTAAACCAAAGGCTCAAAGAATTGCTGATAAGATTGCCTCTGTGTTTGTTCCGGTTGTTATTTTAATTAGTATCATTGTTTTAATTAGTTGGTTATTTATTCAAGGCGCAACTTTATCTCAAGCAATTAGTCCAGCGATTGCAGTCTTGGTTGTATCATGTCCTTGTGCGTTAGGATTGGCAACTCCGACAAGTATTAGTGTTTCAAGTGGTATGGCATTTAAAGAGGGTGTTTTATATAAAGGTGGCGAATTTTTTGAGATTGCTAATAAAATTACTGCCATAGCTTTTGATAAAACGGGTACCTTAACTAACGGGAAACCAGTTGTAACAGATTATATTGGAACACAAGAAACATTAATCTATACAGCTTCATTAGAAAAACATTCTAATCATCCTATCGCAAGTGCGATTACTTCCTATTTTAAGGGCGAAATTTTGAGCGTAGAAGGCTTTGAAACTTTAATTGGATACGGCATTAAGGGTTATATTGAAAATAGGGAAGTTTTAGTTGTTTCTATTAGTTATTTAAATGAAAATCAGATTAAAAATCCGTATTTAGATTATGAACAATATCAGGAACAAGGTAAAACAGTTTTCTTTACTGTAGTGGATAGAGTCGTTGTGAATATGATTGCGGTTTCTGATGAATTAAAAGAAAGTTCATATGCTTTAATTAAAGATTTAAAAGCTCGCGGTATAACACCTTATATGATTACAGGTGATCAAATGAAAACAGCTTTATATATTGGAGGGTTACTAGGAATTGAGCAAATATATGCTGGTGTATTGCCTCATGAAAAAGCTGAAATTGTTAAAAAGATTCAAGAAAAAGAAAAAGTGGTTGCTTTTGTTGGAGATGGTATTAATGATGCTCCAGCACTAAAAATGGCAGATGTTGGGTTTGCAGTTGGTAGTGGATCAGATATAGCAATTGACACAGCGGATGTGACATTAATGAAAAATGATTTACATTCTGTTTTATACGCTATTGATCTATCTAGAGCAACTTTACATAATATATACTTGAATTTCTTCTGGGCTTTTATATATAATATAGTATTGATTCCATTAGCTGCTTTTAATACATTTAGTCCAACTCTAGCAGGGTTTGGTATGGCATTTAGTAGTTTAATGGTTATTCTGAATGCGTTAAGTTTAAAACTATGGAAATTTAAAACAAAGGAGGATGTATGAGATGAAACATATTAAAGTAGAAAATATGAACTGTCAAAATTGTGTTGGTAAAATTCAAAGAGCTTTACTGTTAAAGGATATTGTTAATCAAATAGATTTATCAAAAAAAGAAGTGACAGTTTCAGATGATAAATATTTAGAAGCAATTGATGTGATTGAAAACGCAGGATACAAAACAGTTAAATAATGAGAATCATTGCAGGGAAGTATGGTGGTAGAAAAATTGAGATGGTTCCCAATGAATCTACTAAAGAAACTTCTGATAAAGTAAGAGGCGCTGTTTTTAACAGTTTAGGTAATCAAATATATGATGCAAAAGTGTTGGACCTTTTTTCAGGTAGTGGTGCCTATGGCCTTGAAGGATTAAGTAGAGGTGCTGGGTTAATTTATTTAGTTGATCACCATAAAGATGCTATTAAAACCATTAGAAAAAATATAGACACATTAGGGATTGTAAAAGATGTTTTTGTGGTTCAAAAAGATTACTTAAGTGCTTTAAAAGAGTTTAGTGAAAAGGGTATTATATTTGATTTAATTTTTCTTGATCCACCTTATCATAATGATTACTATAAGCAAGCTATTTTAGCTTTAGAGAAGTTAACGAATAAAGACTCTATTATTGTTTGTGAGTTACATAAGACAAACGAGTTAGAAGATGTTTTAGGGGATTTTGAGTGTTATAAAGAAAAGGTTTATGGTATTAAAAAAATTAAATATTATCAGAGAAAAGCACTATGAAAATAGTGTTTTTTTTATGTTTCTTTAAGTTTAGTAAAAGTAATTAAAGTTTAGTAAATATAATTGCTTGTTTTTTATTAAAATTTAATATACAATATAATTAAAGTTAGGAGTGATTGTATGCCAACATGGGGTATCGTATTATCAATTGTGGGTGCATTATTGGTCGGATTAGTTGCTGGATTCTTTATTACAAGAGCCTGGTTTAAAAATTATTTAAAGAAAAATCCACCGATTAGCGAAGCACAAATACGCGAAATGTTTAGACAAATGGGCCGTACAGCATCTGAAAAACAGATTAGACAAGTTATGGCATCAATGCAACAAGCAAAGTAGTGAAAAAGATATAGCGCGTATGCGCTATTTTTTTATGTTTAATTAAGTTAAACTTTATTTATAATAAGTAAACATGAAAAAAACGGTGATTTTGATGATCAGAAGTTGTTAATAGTACTTTTTAAAAAGAGCTTTATTTTATTAGAAAAATAACAGACTAAAGCTTAATAACGATAAACTCATTTCAGTATTTAGAAGTGAGTTTTTTTTATTAATTTATGACTTATGATCTATAGACGGTAGTATATGGTAAACATAAATTTATTTAAGATAGATTTTAAATAAGAGTTATTTTTATATAAGACTTTTTAACATTTAATAGAAATTGAAGCTAAAAACATAAGTTTAGCATTTATAAGTTTTAGTTATTTTTACTAAACTTATGTTTTTTTAAAAAAATTACTCTATTTTATAAGATAAGAGATGATTTTCTTTTTCTCATACAAAAATAAAAACTAATCTTTATGAATTTTAAAATAGAACAAAATAAAAACTCTAATAAGAAAATTCAGTGTTAAATCCAAGTTCTGTTTTTTTAAAAAAAATGAGTCATTTGTCTTATGTATTAAATCTGTAACTCATCATTTCATTAAAGCAGAAAAATGATCAAATAGATAAATTTTACTTTTTAGATGCTTTAGTGAAACTGATGCTTTGTTTATTCTAAAAGAGAGTAGTATAAAAAAATATCTATTTTAAGTAGGATTGGCATCAAAATATAAGTTTAGTAAAAGTAATCTTTTGTAAGAAAGTATTAATATAAAAAAGTGACGCGCTTAGAGCAATCGAATTTCTGTTTCTCATATATATGTAAGTCTTGATCTCTTATTTCTTTTATATATAAATTATATTTGATGAAAAGATTATGACAAGTTTAGTTTATAAAAGATAAGAAGTAGTAGTGATCATCAGTATAGCCGTTGACTCATTTTATAAGCTGTTAAATATGTCAAACGCGCTTAGAGCAATTCAAATGCTATAAATGCAGTGTTATAGGTATTTACATGTTCAAACCCTCTCTTCACCTCTCTTCAATAAGATAAACATACTAAAATAGAAGTAGTGAGTATAATTAATGTTAAAATAATCGTTATATTAGTGATTTTAATATACTCATAACTATTTTATAACTATAATTAAACAAAGTATTTGTTCTTTTTAACTTCATATATTGTTCCTATAATATATATTATGTAAACCATGAGATAGCACTTTAACTGTGCGACTTTGATAAATTATGTGGACAAGTGGAAAAGAGATTCCCATATAAAAGTCTCTTCTTAGATGGCAACCCATCGTTTTACTATACAAAAATTAAACTTACTAAACATATAAATTAAAAAAATGGTGTATAATGTATTCAGGTGATAAATAATGACAAATAAAAGAATTTTAGTAATATTAACTGGTGGTACAATTTCTATGAAAAAAGATACCACTAATGAAAAAACCGTTTTAAATTTAGATACCAGTGATCTAACTCACAGTTTAAAAGGCGCGCTTAGAGCAATCGAAATTGATTTCATTGAACATTCCTTCAAGCCATCTCCTTATATCACACCAGATGACATGTTTAACTTTGGTAAACTTATTGAATCAAATCTGACAT
>JAAYQV010000173.1 GCA_012519065.1 Phytoplasma sp. | reverse complement strand
TATAAAACAATTAAAAAAAAACTTAAAATCGGCTATAATAGAAAAGACATAGAAAAGAGGGATAATCATGCTATTTGGCAAACACTTTAGAAAATATTACTTAAAATACGCCATCTCCTTTTTAGTTGGAGTGACCTGTTTAATCTTACTAGACTGGATACAACTAGAAATCCCAATCATGATGGGAAAAATTATTAACATTTTTAAAGAATTTGATGTAACAGACGGTAGTTATGATGCACAAATTTATGGTTATGTTAAAGATATTTTAATCTTTGTAGTCATCATCACTATAGGTAGATTTGCGTGGAGATACTTATTATTTGGGGCTTCAAGAAAAATAGAGTTTGACTTAAGAGAAAAAATGTTTAATCATTCTACCAAACTATCTCAAGACTACTATAGCCAAGGTAAAACAGGTGGAATAATGACCTATTTTATCAATGATTTAGAAACAGTTAGACAAGCTTATGGTATGGGTCTTTTAATGTTAGTTGATGGACTTGTTTTAACCGCTTTTGTTATTTACCGAATGGTTCAAATTAATGTCATGATGACTCTTTTATCAGCCATTCCCCTTCTTTTAGTTGGTGTTTTTATGTTTTTAGTTAGAAAGAGAATGGAACTAAGATTTAAAATTAGACAAGAAGCTTTTGAAAAACTAAGTGACTTTGCGCAAGAAAGCTTTACAGGAATTAGTGTGATCAAAGCTTATGTTAGAGAAACCAAAGAAGCATTATTATTTAAAACATATAGTAACGACTTAAAAGGAAAAAACTATCATTTCTCAAAACTAATGGCTACCATAAACGTTGCTATTTCATTTACTCTATCTGTAGTAATCATAACTATCCTAGCACTCGGGTCATACTTAATTGCAAGCAACCAATTAGACGCAGGAGAACTCACTGCATACACCTCATTTTTCTTTACTTTAATGTGGCCTGTGATGGCATTATCACAATTCATGTCAATTAACAGCCAGGCACAAGCCTCAGCTAAAAGAATCGAAGAATTCCTAGACTCAGAAATTACAGTAAAAGACGCTAAAGACGTTTATGAAGACATTAAACCTTTAACAGGAGAAATCACTGTTAAAAACTTAACCTTTAAATATCCAGATGGTGATGCCCCGGTCTTAAAAGATATTAGCTTTAAAATCAAGCAAGGACAAATGGTCGGTATACTAGGAAGAACAGGATCAGGAAAATCAAGTTTAGTTGACCTATTACTACGCGTCTACAACGCACCCAAAGATAGCATTTTCTTTGATACATATGATATGATGAAAATCCCTATTAAAACCTTAAGAGATCATATCGGTTATGTGCCACAAGATAATTTCTTATTTTCTGAAACCATTTTAAATAACATTGGTTTTTCAAAAGAAAACCCAACCTTAGAATTAGCCGAACAGGCAGCCAAACTTTCGGATGTGTATCAAAACATCATGGACTTCCCTAAACAATTTGAAGAAGTCTTAGGAGAAAGAGGTGTGACAGTCTCAGGTGGACAAAAACAAAGAATCTCTATTGCAAGAGCTATCGCAAAAGACCCACAAATCTTAATTTTAGATGACTCTGTTTCAGCAGTTGATACTAAAACAGAAGAAGCCATCATTGAAAATCTACACCGCATTAGAAAAAATAAAACAACCATCTTTATTGCACACCGTATTTCAACCGTTAAAAAAATGGATATGATCATTTTATTAGATGAAGGAAACTTAATTGGTGTAGGAACCCACAAAGAGCTATTAGCACAAAGTCCTTTATACCAAGACATGGTAAAAAGACAAGAATTAGAACAAATGGTTGGGGAGGGTGAAGTCATATGACACAAGACTATAAAGAAGATAAAATTCAATATGAAGGCAAACTGTTAAACAGAACACTTAAATACATCATCCCTCATAAAAAGAAATTCATTCAAGCTTTCTTTTTCATGGCCTTTACGGTTGCTTTTGATTTACTCTACCCATTTTTAACTGGGCTTTCAATTGATTTAATGACCAATGATGCCTATAGCTTCAACGATAAAATGGTCATCTTAGGTATCGCAGTTGTCGTCTTACTAATCGTTCAAGCAATTGCTCAATTTATTTCTTATAAACAGCAACTTATTTTAAGTAAAATAGGATTAGATATTACAGATAGTATCAGACAAGAAGTCTTCATTCACATCGAAAAATTATCCATAGGACAACTCAATGAAATACCAGTAGGAAAACTACTAACAAGAGCAACCAACGATCCAAATGCGATCAGCGAAATGTATACCAATGTCATCATTAACCTTATTAGAAATTTTGTATACTTAATCGCTATTTTAATTGCGTTATACATCATTAACTGGTACATGGCTTTAATTGTCTCCATCTTAATTCCGATTGTTTTAATCGCAGCCATTATCTTTAAAAACGCCTCTAGAAAAGCATATAGAAACGTTAGAAATAGTATCACAGATGTCAATGCCTTTTTATCTGAAAACTTATCAGGTATGAAAGTAACACAAATCTTTAACCAAGAAGAAAAAAAGATAAAAGAGTTTAAAGAAAGAAACACCAAACTAAGAAAAAACTACATTTCAGAAATCTTAGTTTTTGGAATCTTTAGACCATTTATTTACTTTCTTTCCATGGCGGGAACTATCCTAACGATTGTTGCTGGACTTGAAGCAATGAAGGATATGACATTAACTGTTGGGATCTTTATTTCATTCTATTTATTAGTAGGACAATTCTTTGAACCCATCCAACAAATCTCAGAGCAATTTAATGCTTTACAAGGTGGCTTTTCTAGTGCAGAAAAAGTATTTACCATCCTAGATACTAAGCCAACTGTTACCGATCATGAAGAAGCAATTGAAATGGAAGAATTTTCAGGACACATTGAATTTAAAAACGTATGGTTTGCTTATGAAGAAGACAATTGGGTTTTAAAAGACGTTTCTTTTGAAGTTAAACCCAATGAAACCATCGCCTTTGTAGGAGCCAC
>JAAYQV010000172.1 GCA_012519065.1 Phytoplasma sp. | reverse complement strand
TTCATACAACCTATGATGAAAACAACCAGTTAATTGAAACTAAAGATAAAACCAACCAATGGGCATGGAAAGATAATGATAAATTAACACCACTCACAGGAGATGTTATTTTCCAACATGTTAATTTCGGTTATGATGACAGTCGATTGATTTTAAAAGATATCTCCTTATTTGCCAAACCAGGACAAAAAATAGCCTTTGTAGGTTCAACAGGAGCCGGTAAAACAACTATTACAAACTTAATCAACCGCTTTTATGAAATAGAAAGTGGAACCATTACTTTTGATGGTATAAATATTAAAGATATTAAGAAAGATTCTTTAAGAAAATCATTAGGGATTGTGCTACAAGATACGCACCTTTTCCAAACAACTGTCAGAGAAAATATTCGTTATGGAAAACTAGATGCCACAGACAATGAAGTCATAGAAGCCGCTAAACTTGCAAATGCACATGAATTTATTTTAAAGCTACCTAGAGGATATGATACCATCATCACAGATGATGGTGCTAACCTATCACAAGGTCAAAGACAATTACTTTCAATTGCTAGAGCAGCTATTTCTAATCCACCAGTTTTAATTTTAGATGAGGCAACTTCATCTATTGATACTTATACTGAAAGACTCATACAAGAAGGAATGGATAAATTAATGGAAGGTAGAACGGTTTTTGTCATTGCCCACAGATTATCAACCATTAAAAACTCAAAAGCAATCATTATCTTAGAAGAAGGTAAAATTATTGAACGTGGAAATCATGAATACTTAATTGATCTAAAAGGTGTTTATTATAGATTATTCACAGGAGATTTTGAATTAGAATAAAAAATAAAGCAACGCAAAAATCTTAAAAATTATGCGTTGCTTTTTATTATGATAAAACTCATTATTCTTATAAAATGTGTCCCCAACTTACAACTACTAATTGATCAAATATTAACCAAAGAATAATGACATATAATATTTATTGCATTCTAACTCACCTGATGTTAAGATAAAGGCAAATAAACACGATAGAAAAGAGGGATAATATGAGTACATTTGGAACATATATCAAAGAAAAAAGAATCAGCTTAGGCTATACTTTAGAAGATGTTTCGTCTAAAATCAAACTGAGTTTAGATGAGATAGAACAAATTGAAAACAATCAACTAAAACCTACAATCTATGTCGTTCATGATCTAATCGATATCTTAAAACTAAATACCAAAGAAGCTATTGAAAAAAGTGGTGTCAAAGAAGAACTAGACACTGTAAAGGTAAGTAAAACAGATTATACTTTATTATGGATTATTTTAAGAGCTCTTGGAATCATATCTGCAGTAATCTTCATCCTACTATTAAGTTCAATAGGTAATGATACATCAGAAGTCTTTTTTGCAGGTATGCTGATTGCAATTTTCTTTTCTGTACTTATTGGTATTCAATTAATCCTTAAATCAATTAAGGAACAAAGAAAATGAAAGTATTGTTTCATATAGATGAAATTTCAAAATGGAGCTTATTAAGTGCTAACATTAAAAATATTTTAAAAGAAAACCCTAGTCTATCTGTTAGTGTCGTAGCTAATGCAGAAGCTGTTGATTTATTTGCAACACAGATTAGCCTAGAGAAAAACGTTACTTATTTTGTATGTAATAATGCATTAACCAGCCGTAAAATTGATAAAACCAAATTAGTTTCTAATATAGAAATTACTCCTAGTGGCGTTTATAAAATTTTACTGCTGCAAGAAGAAGGATATAAATATATTAAACCTTAAGTATTGACAAGTAAAAACAATGGGCATATAATGTAGGAAATTCAATGATTGAAAGTAGTAACATTTAAGTCTATAAGTTAAGCGAGCTTGAGTCGGTGAAAGTCAAGTCTTATAATAAATGTGAATGGATTCATGAGAAGCAAGGTGAACTTATAGTAACTGATGCCGGGCATTCCCGTTATAGAATTAAGAATATTAAAGTCACATAGACTGCGTATTTGAAAAAGGAGAAACTTTTTTAGTTTCTTAAATTTGGGTGGCACCACGATAAATTCGTCCCTTTTATAGGACGGATTTTTTTTATTTTTATAGGAGGAAAAAGAAAATGGAATTTAAACAATTTGGTGGACAGTTTGTGACTGGGAAGGTATTACAAGAGATGAAGTCAAAGAAGCTTGTAAAAAATTAGGACTACACCACTTCATTAGAACTTTACCAAATAGTTATGAAACGGTACTAACAGAAAAAGCAAGTTTATCAGAAGGACAAAAACAAATCGTCACGATAGCAAGAGCCATGATAAAAAACGCGCCACTCTTAATTCTAGATGAAGCAACAAGCTCAGTAGATACTAGAACAGAACTCATTGTCCAAAAAGCAATGGACCAACTTATGGAAGGTAGAACAAGTTTTATCATTGCCCACAGACTTTCAACCATCAAAAATGCAGATCTAATATTAGTCATGAAAAACGGTGATATCATTGAAAAAGGAAATCATGAAGAACTCCTTAAAATCAACGGATTTTATGCAGAATTATATAATTCACAATTTGAAGATGTTAGTTAAACTAACATCTTTTTTTATGATATAATTAAATTGATTTTGAAAAACAAAAGGTGAAAAAATATGGAATTAAAAGTCATTAGAGTAGGAAACGATGGTGAAGGTATTGCCTACCATCAAAACAAGCCGGTATTTATATATTATGCATATAAAAACGAAACAGTTCGTGCCGATTTGTCTATTAACAAAAGAGGCGCCTACGAAGGTGAACTCAAAGAAATCATCAAACCATCAGAGTATAGAATCACCCCACAATGCCCATTATACGGGATTTGTGGAGGATGTAACTTAATGCACATTAGATACCAAGAAAGTTTATATTATAAAAAGGATCTAATGAAATATCTCATTAAAAAAGAATTTGGTGATCAAGACAAAGATATTTTAATTAATAACACCATACCCTCTAAAAACATTTTTAACTATAGAAACCAAATGAATATTCCAGTAAGAAAAATCAATAATGAAAATTCAATCGGTCTTTTTTATAGAGGCACAAATCAATTCTTACCGATTGATCAATGCATGATTCAAGACGATCATCTCAATAAATTAGCCAAAGATATTTTGTGGTTGATGAATAAAAAGAAAATAGAAGCATATGATCCTAAAACAAACACAGGACAAGTTGTCAATTTAGCAATTAGAACCAACCTTGAAGGACAAATGCAACTCACCTTTGTATTAAAAAATCAAGCCAATTTAACCAACTTAATCAAAGAACTACTAAAGAAAAACCCAAAAGTCATCAGTGTTTATGAAAATTTTGTTCCAAAATACAAAACCAATAGAGACCTACTAAGTGGGACATTAAAACATTTAGCTGGAACAGAAGAACTAATTATGACATTAGAAAACTATCAGTTTTTCTTAACACCGCATGCCTTTTTTCAATTAAACACTAAGCAAGCAATCAACTTATATAACACCATCATCAAAAAAGCTGATCTTAAAAAAACAGATATCGTTTTAGATGCCTATAGTGGTGTCGGAACCATCGCAACCTTCTTAAGTCCACACGTCAAAGAGGTTGTTGCAATAGAATCTATAAAAGATGCTGTAAAAGCCATGGAAAAATCTAATCAAGTAAACCAAATTCAAAATATTAAACCTATCACTGGAGATGTCATTAAGGTAACTGAATATTTAAAGAAGAAATTCGATGTAATGGTCTTTGATCCACCAAGAGTCGGACTAGGAGAGAAAGTTGTTAATTATATTTTAAAAAATAAACCTTCTAAAATCATTTATGTTTCTTGTGACCCTGAAACATTAGTTAAAGATTTAAAAGGATTAAGTAAACTATATCAAATTGTTTCTATTGATCCTTTTGATATGTTTCCACAAACTAGCCACGTTGAAAACATCGTATTGCTTTCTTTAAAAACGGCTTAACAAAACCATTCATATAATAATAGAAGAAGTATCTAACCTCTTAAATCAGGGTTAAATACTTCTTTTTTACTTTTTGCCCAATGTGGAAACATATCGAAATCAATGTTGAAACATCTAAAGAAGTTGTTTTTATTAACTCCGTAGTTTATTGTGATACAATATATCTATATGAATGAGCGCTCATATAGATAGGAGATTAGTATGGATCAAAAAGATATAATAGAGTTTTGTGAATGTAATGTTATTCACCCTGAAAAAATAGAAATAGCCCATAAAAACTTACTAGATAATGAATCTATTTCACTGCTAACTTTGTTCTTCAAAACATTTAGCGATCCCACAAGAATGAAAATCATATTGGCATTAAAAGAAACCGAGTTGTGTGTGTGCGATCTGTCTGCTGTGATCAATGTCAGTCAATCCGCTGTCTCACATCAATTGAAAACCTTAAGAGAGAATCGTTTGGTTAAATACCGAAAAGAGGGGAATGTTGTTTATTACTCGCTTGACGATGACCACGTCCACGTGTTAATAACTCAAGCAATGAATCATCTAAAACATAAGTAGAATGGAGAAAAAACATGAAAGAGGTTAAATATAGTTTATCAGAAATTAGCTGTGCGAGTTGTGCAGATAAGATTGAACAAAAGATAAAGAAGTTAAACGGAGTTGAGGAAGGTTATTTAAACTTTGTTACAAAAGAAATCAAGGTACAAGTTGCGGATTCAACTGATACTGCAAGACTATTTGACACGATTAAAAAAATTGTGAAAGATGAAGAGGGTGATGTCGAGGTATGTGAACTAACCCCAAATGTCATTTATGCAATAGATGGTTTAGACTGTGCAAATTGTGCGGCTAAGATTGAAGAAAAATTAAACAAAACCGAAGGAATTTTAGGTGCCAACGTTGATTTTATAGCAAAAAAACTGACACTTCAATTCAAAAATTCGCTAGATCAAAAACGTATAGAAGAAAAGGTTCAAAAAATTATTGATAAAATTGAACCTGGCGTAACGATAGCACAATCAAATGTGAAGAATGAAAATCACGTGGATGAAGAATCATCAATGACGAAAGATTTAATCATCTTCGGTATAGGTATCTTACTATTTATTGGAGGATTATTGATTGCTGAAGGAACGGTTTTTCGTTATGTATTACTTATACTAAGTTATTTCATCATCGGTGGAGAAGTTGTACTGAAGGCAGTCAATAACATATATCGAGGTAAGGTGTTCGATGAAAACTTCTTAATGACGATAGCAACTATGGGTGCATTTGCTATTGGAGAGCATCCTGAAGCAGTTGCAGTTATGATTTTTTATCAGGTCGGTGAATTTTTCCAAGACATAGCAGTCAATCGATCCAGAAGATCCATAAAAAAATTGATGTCAATCAGACCTGATGTCGCAACGATTAAAAAAGGCAACACTTCTGTGGAAATGCGTGTTGAAGACGTTCAAACTGGAGAGATAATGATCATTAAACCAGGCGAAAGAATTCCGCTTGATGGTGAAGTGTTGTCAGGATCTTCCACAATTGACACAAAAATTCTAACAGGAGAATCTGTGCCTGTAAATGTTACAAAAGGTGAGATGGTACTCTCTGGTTGTATTAATATCAATGGTTTATTGACCGTTAAAGTTACCAAACTCGCAAGCGAATCAACTGTTTCTAAGGTACTTGAAATGGTTGAAAATGCAACCAGCAAAAAAGCACCAACCGAGAATTTTATCACTAAATTTGCACGAGTATATACTCCAATTGTCACTTCGTTGGCTGTTTTGATTGCGGTAATACCACCACTCGTTATACAAGGTGCAACTTTTGAGGAATGGATCTACAGAGCACTTATATTCTTAGTTATTTCGTGTCCATGTGCACTCGTTGTATCGATTCCGCTTGGTTTCTTTGGTGGTATTGGAGCTGCATCAAGAAATGGTATCTTAGTTAAAGGTGGAAACTACCTAGAAGCATTAAATAACATTGAGATTGCAGTTTTTGATAAGACTGGCACATTGACTGAAGGAACTTTTACAGTGACTGAAATTAATACAGCTAATGGTGCAACACAAGAAGAGTTACTCGAAAAAGCAGCGTATGTGGAAAGTTTTTCTAATCATCCTATCGCTGTCTCAGTCGTCAATAAATACAATAAAGAAATAGATCAAAGTTTAATAACTGATGTTGAAGAAATATCTGGACACGGTGTAAAAGCAGCCTATCAAAATGATATCATTGCAATCGGGAATGCTAGATTGATGAAAAGAGAGGGTGTTGAATTCAAGGAATCTATTGCATTGGGTTCGATTATATACATCGCTATCAATGGAAAATATGTTGGAAATATTGTTGTCTCAGATCAGATAAAGCAAGACTCAAAAACTGCTATTAAAATGTTGAAGTCATTAGGCATTAAAAAAACTGTCATGCTAACTGGTGACAAGAAATTAGTTGCTGATGCAGTTGGACAAGAGTTAGATATCGATGAAATTCATAGCGAATTGTTGCCTGAAGATAAGCTCAATATTGTAGAGAAGTTATTACTCCAAAAATCGAGCAGAGGGAAGCTGTTCTTTGTAGGTGATGGTATCAACGATACACCAGTATTAGCGAGAGCTGATATTGGAATTGCTATGGGTGGACTCGGTGCCGATGCAGCCATCGATGTAGCTGATGTCGTGATTATGAATGATGAACCTTCTAAGATAGGTACTGCGGTCTTTGTGGCAAAAAGAACTAGAAAGATTGTATGGCAAAACATATACTTCGCATTAGGAGTTAAACTCTTGTTTCTAGCCTTAGGAGCTGTCGGAATCGCAACTATGTGGGAAGCCGTGATTGCTGATGTCGGGGTGTCATTATTAGCAGTACTAAATGCAATGAGGGTACTCAAATATAACTATAAAATAAATAATTAACTTAAATTATACTAACTTAATAGAGTTTATTCAATTTACGGTTATGTTTTTTAACAAGTCTCTAATAAAAACAGCTTCATTAAGCCATAAATTAAGGGTGCTAGAAAATTACATATATATGACACTAGGGTGCTAAAATTTTTACACGATTTAAAGGCTAGGGTGCTAAAGTTGTATTAAACCTCAAAACCTTAGACAGTAAAGTGACGGAGGACTTAAACCCTTTTGAATACTCTTTAGGTGATGAGATAAAATGAGTGTAGTTCGTATTGGTAATTTAGCATAAAAACCAAAAAATATGTTACTTTGGTATTTTAGCCATCAGTTCAACCATGTAAGGGGAAACATATTTTAGTCGATTTTGATGTTACTTCAATACACACAAGGTTGATTTTGCAAGCAATATGGTTTTTTCAACGCAAGCAGAATCCATTACATTACTTAAACTTAAAAAAAATTAATAAACTGATTATAAACAGCCTATATTTAGATAAAGGCTGTTTTTTTTTATTGGCTATTCACAAAATAAATAGTATAAATTACACAGCAAATTATTATAAAAAAATCCATTAAAAAATGAAAATCATACAAAACATTAAAGTCTTGACAACAAAAAAACAAGTTGATATAATACAAAATGAAATAGCACTCTAACTTGTTGAGTGCCAAACAAGAAGGGGAGGTGTGATTATGCTTAAACCATTAAATGAATATGTGATTTTAACATTTGAAAAAGAGGAAGAAACAACAAAATCAGGTATCATTTTATCAACAAAAGAAAAAGATAAGCAATCTATAGGTATTGTTGTTGCTGTCGGACCTAAAGTTGAAACATTAAAACCAAATGATAAAGTCATATATCAAACCTACTCAGGAACAAAAACAACAATTGATGAAAAAGAATACTTAATCATCAAACAAGAACACATTTTAGCCATATATGAATAAACAGTAAAGAGGAGTGATATTTATGAGTAAAGAAATTAGATATGGCTCATTTGCTAAAGAAAAAATATTAAATGGTGTTAACAAACTAGCAGATACAGTAAAGATCACGTTAGGACCAAAAGGAAGAAATGTTATTTTAGAAAAATCATACGGATCACCACTTATCACCAATGATGGAGTATCAATCGCTCGCGAAATAGAATTAGAAGATGCCTATGAAAACATGGGTGCAAAACTCGTTTATGAAGTTGCCAATAAAACTAATGATGAAGCTGGTGATGGAACAACAACAGCAACAGTATTAGCACAAAGTATCATTCAAAAAGGATTTAAAGCAGTTGAGTATGGGGCTAATCCCGTCTTAGTACGTGAGGGAATACAACATGCTGGCAAAGAAATAGCAAAAGAAATTTTAGAAAAATCAAGAACCATAGAGACAAAAGCTGATATTGAGAATGTAGCTAGTATATCAGCAGGAGATAAAGAAATCGGTAAAATTATAGCCGAAGCAATGGAAAGAGTAACAAAAAACGGTATCATAACTGTAGATGAATCTAATGGATTTGAAACAGAGTTAGAAGTAGTAGAAGGTATGCAATACGACAAAGGTTATGCATCACCATACTTTGTTTCAAACAGAGAGACCATGACCGTTGAATTTGAAGATCCTTACATCTTAGTAACAGATCACAAAATTTCAACCATTCAAGAAATATTACCCGTATTAGAACAAGTCATTAAAACAAATAAACCGTTTTTAATTATCGCAGAAGATATTGAAAACGAAGTAATGTCAACCCTTGTTTTAAATAAACTAAGAGGAACATTTAATGTTGTGGCAACTAAGGCACCAGGCTTTGGAGATAAGCAAAAAGAAATGCTTTCAGACATTGCCGTTTTAACAGGGGCAGAATTTTACACCAAAGATTTAAATATGAAGCTATCAGAGATTAAACTAGAAGAACTCGGACGCGTATCTAAAGCAATCATTAAAAAAGATACAACTACGCTTGTGGGTGGTAAAGGGGATAAATCCTCTATTGATAAACGTATTGATGAATTAAATGCTCAAATTGAACATATTACAACCGAATATGATAAGAAACAAGTTCAAGAACGTTTAGCAAAACTAACCGGTGGCGTTGCAATTATTAAAGTAGGAGCTGCCACAGAATCAGAGTTAAAAGAAAAGAAACTTCGCATAGAAGATGCACTTAATGCCACTAAAGCAGCGATTGCAGAAGGCATTGTTATTGGTGGGGGTGCTGTTTTAGTTGAAATTCATGAAAAACTAAAAGAAACACTAAAACATGATAATCAAGATGTTTATAAAGGAATTAGAGCCGTCTTAGATAGCCTTACGGTACCTGCATATCAAATTGCTGAAAATGCAGGGTATGATGGCACAAGCATTGTTGAAGAACAAAAGAAACAAAAAATCGATCATGGTTTTGATGCTAAAGAAGGTAAATGGGTTAATTTAATTGAATCAGGCATCATCGATCCAACTCGAGTTACAAGAAATGCCATTTTAAATGCAAGTTCAATTGCATCATTACTAATTACCTCAGAAGCAGCAGTCACAAACATAAAAGAAAATAGAAAATCTTCAGAAGAGCCTATGTTCTAAAAAAAAAGGAGATTTATCCTAAAAGTCAAAAGGTGTCATCATCGTTTAGATGAATGACACCTTTTTTATCACTAATAAAAAGCACATAATCATATGATCAAATACCTATTAACTCTCTTATCATTATCTTAATCATATAGTCAAAAACGTATAACTGTTGATTTTTAGACAATTTTAGAATATGCTATAAGTGAAGATAGGAAAGGATGATAAAAATGAAACCAAAAGCCGAATATAAAAGTGCCATTAGGTCAAGAAGACTGATCAAAGAAGCTTTCACAGAACTAATGGAAGAAAAAGAAATTGATAAAATCACAGTTACAGATATTGTTAAAAAAGCAGACATTAATAGAGGAACTTTTTATGCTCATTATGCAAACACAAGATCATTAATTGAACAAATAGAAAATGATGTTCTAGTTGAAGGGCTGGGCTTACTAAAAGAATTTAGCTATAAAACCTTTATCCTAAACCCAAGACCAATCTTACATAAAGTAAATAAATTACTTGAAAAAGAAGAAAAACTTTATAAAAAACTCATTAATAACCCAGATTCAGAGAAATTTGTCAGTAAATTAAGAGAATTATTTATTGAATACTTATTTTACCAAAGTGATATTCCAGATGAAATTAAAAACGATAAAAAATTTGTTTTACGTATCAACTTCTTTGCCGGAGGAATGATTAACCTTTATCAATTATGGTTAAAAGAAGAATTAGATTAT
>JAAYQV010000171.1 GCA_012519065.1 Phytoplasma sp. | reverse complement strand
CTTGATTTTTTCATCATAATTTTCTTTTAAGGCATTCATTTGATTCATATATGAAACTTCTAGTTCTAATTGGTATTGTTTTTTTTCGGTAGTTAAAACTTGAAGTTCATTTTGAAGCTCTGTTAATCTTTTTTGGTGTTCAATAGTTTTTAAATAGTTTTGCTGTTCATATTGGTTTTTTATTTGAACTGTTTCTAGATTAAAGGCTTGTTTTTGGTTTTCTAAAGTGCTTTGATATTGTTTTTTTAAGCTATCTTCTATTTGATTTAATCGTTCTTTTAATAAAAGATTTTCTTGTTCGTAGGCTTGTACAGCATTTTTGATTGCTAAATCTTTTTGTGCTTCAAAATGTTTTTGTTCTTGTTTAAGTTTTTCTTGATAAATGATATCTTTCTGTTCATTAATTTTTTGCATGATGATGGATGTATCAATAGAATTGATTTCATTTAGGTTAATCAGATCACCTTTTTTAGCATCTTGTTCTATTTTTAAGGTGTACTGATTAATGATTGTAACTGGTATATTGGCCATAATGACACCACCCCTTCTTTCTTCTATTATATAATAAAAAATGAGATTTAAAAATCTCATTTAAATTTCAATGTATCCTCTAAACCCTCTGGATGAATAATAAGAGTCTGCCCCATTATGATAAACAAAGACGGTATCATATCTTCTATCACAGAAAAGAGCACCTCCTAAGTTTCTAATATTTGTTGGGGTTTGAATCCAAGAGGACGTTTTTAAATCTAGTGGTTCGATGGTTTGTAAGTGTTTATATTGTTTTTCGTTTAAAAGTGTGATGCCTATTTTATGTGCTTCTGTTTGTACATCTGAGGTTGGTTTATTTTGCTTTCTTTTATCTAAAGCTTCTTTATCGTAACAAAGACTTCTTCTTTTTTCTGGTGATTCTTCTGAAAAATCCACGTATACTATTTTATCATCTAAAAGGGTAACATCTGGACAGCCACCAGTTTGTTCCATAAGATAAATCGTATTTAATACAGTGTTATTGCTTATTTTATCTAAAATCGTTTCCCAGTTTAAGGTTAGATGCCGATGCATATTTTTGTTGAATCTATTTTCTAAAGAAGAAAGCAAATCTATTTTTTGGTCTGTTGAAATCATAGAAACCTCCTAAATGAGTTTATTAACTTCATTATACTATAATGTCTTACTTATTTTATGAATGATACTTATAGAATAACGTCTAAAACAATGAGGCCTATGAATAAGGAAAGTAAGGCTAGAATAAAAAGCTTTTTAAAATAAATTTTAATGTTGATTTTGATGTTTTCTTTTTTTACTAAATCAAACCACATTAATCCTGCTAATGCTCCCATTGGTGTTAATAAAACTCCTAGGTTGGCTCCAATGATAGTTGCATAAGTTGCTTTAAGAATCAGATTTTGTTCTAAATTGTCAATGATTAAAGCATAAAACATACTCATTGGTAAGTTGTTCATAAGATTAGAAGATATAAAACTGGTAATACCAAAACTATAGATGGTTGCATATTGATTTAATATTTCTAGTAGATAAAGATGTATATTTTCTTGTTTAAGTCCTTCTACTAAAACATACATGCCTAAAATCAATGGCATAAAAGACCATGGGGCTTTTTTAATGGTCTGAAGTAAGGGGGTTTTGTCTTTTTTGGTTTTTGTATAATAAATGGTTGAAGTGATAAGCAATGAAATAGCTGTTATTAAAGTAATAAGCCACATTGGTAGTTCTATTAGGTTAGAGAAGATAAGTAAAATCAAACAAAAAAACATATGAGAAAGGCCAATGATGAGTTCTGCTTTAAAAATGGTTTTAGTTTGGTTAACGGTATGACTTAACTCTTTTTTTAAATCTTTTCTAAAAACAATGGAAAGAATAAAAAAACTAATGATGACTATAAAGATGCTTGGTAGAATCATGACTTTAAAATAATTAAGAAATGTAATATTTTGATTTAACGATAAATAAATGTTGGTTGGGTTTCCTATCATTAGTATCATGCTAAAGGTGTTTGCAAAAACTAAAACAGAAAATACATAAGGTAGTGGATTAATTTTTGCGTTTTTAGCAAAATAGATAGATAAGGGTGTTAAGGTTAGGATAATAACATCATTGCTTACAAAAACAGTTAAAATAGCTATCATTAGAGAAAATACCGTAAAAATAGTGAACTGATTGGTTTTAACCTTACTTAAAAGATAAAAAGAAAGCTTTTCAAAGACTCCTATTTCATTAAGATAAATAGATATCATCGTCATAGAAATAAATAGAGTAATGAGTTTGATAGGGTTCATCTCATTTTGACTAAAAATAGAGGATATCAGGGTTTCATGGTTCATATTGCCTATAAGCAAGGCTATGATCGCACCAATTAAAACAATGATCCAATGACTATTAAATTCATATTTATAAATTTTGATTTTAGGAAAAAAGATTAAAGATAGGATCATTAATAAAACGGTTAGAAGAAAAATAACTATATTCATTTTAGTACCTCTTTTTTTATGTGCTAAGCAAATATTATCATGTTTAAAAGGCTTTATCAATAAGGGTTTTATAAAAAAAAGAAGGCTAGTTAAATATAGCCTTCTTACTACTTTATAAAATTATAATGGTAAGTCTTTTCTATCAAATCTAAGTGCTCCAATTAAGTATCCTAAAATAGCTATACCTAATAAGATAAGCATTCCGATATAATAGTTATTTCCTTCTAAAATCGCGGTAACATCAAATAGTGTGATAATGGATAAGTAGTTAAAGACATTCATAGCCTCAATTTTCATCGCACCTGGTATTTCTGGTGATCCAAACATACCTAATATGGTTGAAACTAAGAAAACCATGGCTGTTCCACCACCAAAGCCAATCGAAAATTTACTTCTATTAAACCAAGAAGATGTGAAAAAACAAATACCACTAATTGAAATGAGGGTAACTAAAGCACCAACGTTTAATTGGAATAACTCAAACTGAGTGATTTCAAAGCCTGGTCCTGTAAAGATTCTAGCCACAAACCCTGTAAGTCCTATGATAAGATACATTAAGATTAAAGAACCTATTAAGAAGATGGCTTGTGTGAAGGTTACTTTTCTTCGTTTGGTTGGCGTTGATAAAACATAGGCCATTGCGCCACTATCTACTTGTCCTGCAATTAAACTGTTGGCGGTTGTGATCACATAAACAATAGGTAGGAGTAAACCGGCGATTTTATAGAAAATAGTTCCTATGACTAAATGGTTTAAATTTAAATCTCCTAATTCTTTTAAAGAATTGCCTACACTTTCTGGCATTTCTGATAAAAGGCTTTTTGTGACTTCTTTTTTTGCTTCCTCGTGTGTCATTTCATGATTTAAATAAGATGTGTATTGTGTCATGCCGGTTGAAACTAAGATTTCAACTTTGGTTTGATCGTATTCATAGTGTGTAAGCATTTCATAAATGGTGGTAAAACCTTGTTCTTCTAATAAAGCAGTGATTTCATCACTGGTGGTTTGACCGATGGTTTCATAAAAGATGGATTCAACAAAATCATTAGTAATTTCTTGAAGTTGCACAGTGGTTACTTGGTTGTTGATGATATAAGTGTCTAAAATTCTATTTCCTAAATATCGCACAGCTGCTTGTTGTTTTTCATCTTCACCTACATCGTTTAACATTAAAGTGATAATGAAAGTCTTTTTAAACTGATGTTTTTCTGCTTCTGTGGTGAGTGTTTGTGGTTCATACTCTGTTAAAAATTGATTTAAAATGATTTTAGTTAATAAGTGTTGATCTTCTGGAACTTGAGTTAGGACTTGATTGATGGTTTCTTCTTTAGGATTGGGATGTCCTAGTTCTTTTAATTGATCGTAGATAAGGATGCTTGCGGTGGTTAGATCATAAAGATTTTTAGCTTCTGGATACATGGTTTCAACTTGTTGGTAAATATCAACATAAGCATCAATAGCTCCTGATTTTAATTGTGATTCAATTTCTGACTGCGTGAAGGTTTTAGCTAATGAATCTCTCATTTCATCGCTTTGAATGTTTCCTAGCACTAAAATAATAAGTGCTAGCATGATAGCTGTTGCAGCTGTGACTAAAACCCAAATGAGTGCGTTTGCTTTAATAGATTGTTTTAATAGTGGTTTACTAATCATTGATGTTTACCTCACTTTCTTCTTTAAATTTCTTTTGAAAGTATTTTTCTAAGTTGTATTTGATTTCTGATATGAATTTTAGTTGGTATTTAGAAAGAATTTTAAGAAGGTTATGTGTTTCTTCTTTTTTTATTTTTATAAAAACTTGGTGATATTTTTCTTTAATGCGTGTGATTTCAATTGGTTCTTTTTGAAAGTTTTCATAGTCTTGTTGATTAAGAAATTCTATTTTATATTCTCTGTTTTTAGGGTTTTTAATTTCTGACATGGTGGCTATGTCAATGATTCTTCCATCTTTGATTAATGCCACTCTGTCACATAAATCTTCTAATTCTTCAAACATATGACTGCTGATTAAGATGGTTTTTCCTTTTTGTTTTTCTTTTTCTAATATTTCTAAGAAGGTTTTTCTCATTAACGGGTCAAGACCTGTGGTTGGTTCATCTAGAATGAGTATGTCAGAGTCATTCATTAAAGCAGCTATGACAGCGGTTTTTTGTTTCATCCCTTTGCTCATTTTTCTAGTGTTGGCTCTAAGGTCAATTTGAAGAATTTTAATGAGTTGATTTGCATAATCTAGGTTTTCTAGTTTTAGAAATTCTGCTTGATATTTAATGAATGATTTGCCTGATGGTAAATCTGGGAAGGCTATCTCACCTGGAATGTATCCAATGTATTTTTTAGTTTCAGTTGAGAATTTATAGGCATCTAGGGTTCTGATTTCTACGTTTCCTTTTTGTGGTTTTAAAAAGCCCATGATATGTCTGATGGTTGTTGTTTTACCACTACCGTTAGTCCCAACAAAACCAAAAGTTTCACCTTTTTTTATTTCAAAGTCAAGATTAAAAATACCTCGGTCATAATGATAATCTTTGGTTAGGTTTTTAATTTTAATGTCTGTCATTTTTTCACCCCTTCAAAAATAATATCGTCTAGATAGTATTTCATAAAGTATGCTTCTAAGGTTTGTCTTTGGTGTTCAAAT
>JAAYQV010000029.1 GCA_012519065.1 Phytoplasma sp. | reverse complement strand
GCTATAAGTTCATGAGATATATTTAATACAAAGGCCATAAAACCTATGATGATCGCATGCGATAAAACTCCGGTGGTAATGGTTAATAAAATTGTTTTATAATGTTTTTTTAGTAAGGGTAGTTTTTCATATAATGGGATAGCAAGTGATACAGTTGCTGGACCAATTAAAAAGGTAATGAAACTACTTCCTTCTTTATAGACATTATAGTCTATTTTAAAAATGACCAAAAAAATGATGATAAAGACACTTGTGAAAAATAAAGGATTTAAAATCATGAGTTTTGTTTTTTTCTGTATGTAGAAAAACATCAAATAAGTGATTAAGGTTAGAGTAATGGCCCATAGAATATTACTCATTTTTAACACCTCTTTTTGCGATATAAGCACTTAATGTTAAGGTAATGGTGGTAGAAATAACTAATATTAATACAATAGATAACCAATGCATTTGAATATAGTCAAAGTAGTTTAAGATTCCTACTCCTAATGGCACAAATAAAAAGGCCATATTTTTTTGTAAAAAACTAGAGACATCCTTAATATCTGTTACTTTGATTATTTTTAAAACTAAAGCTAAAAACAATAACAACAAGCCAATTAAACTTCCTGGAAAATTAAATGGTAAAATCATTGAAATTAATTCACCCAATAATGTGAAGATTAGTATAATTAAAAATTGTAGTAGTATTTTCATAAAGTTTCCTCTATTTATTATTTGCCATCAAAATATAGGCGATTGGCGTTTTCATAAAATAAATTTAAAAGTTCTTCTTTGGTAAAAAGATCTGAGTTTTTTAAATAGTTAATCATGTTTTCATATGTATCATAATTTAAGGCTGCAGGCATATCTGAACCCCACATGATTTTATCATTTCCTAAAATATCAATTGCTTTTCTAATATACTTTTGAGCAGTTGTATAAGGATATTTTTCTGGTTTAGTGTTATTTGGAACTGCTGCTAAATCAAAATATAAATTATCTAATTTTAATTTGGTTAAGTTTTCTGTTAATAAGTCTAATTGATTGATTTGATGAGCTCCTAAATGGCATAATACAAATTTCATTTTTGGATAAGTTAGACAAACTTTTCTTAATTGATCTATTTGATAGGAATCCGAAAAAGGTCTACCAATGTCTATAACAAAAATTAAGTTTCTAAGATTTGCCATTTGATATATTTCATGCATCATTTTTCCATCTAAATCAATGGTTGTGTGATTGGCCATTAATCCTGATGTAGTGGACAATTCCATTTTGATGATTTTAAACTTTAATTCATCAAATAAATGAGTAATGATTTTATCTTTATTTCTTGTATAAGGATCTAGGCTTGCTGCTCCTATGAAGCGATCTGGATAATTAACCATAGCTTCGTAGGTGTATAAATTTTGAAATCCTAAGTACATACCTTGTAATAAAACAGCTTTAGAAACGTTGTTTTTATTCATTACTTCAAGTAGTTGTTCTGGTGTGGCTTGATAAGGGCCAAATCCTTCTGGAAACATTTTAAAAGTTTGACCAGTAGCATATTGAACATAACCATCCCCTATTGCTCTTAGTTCACCTTGTGATCCATAGCCATTAATGTATTCTACGATGTGTGCATGCGCGTCAATGATTTTCATATTAGGTACTCCTTCTTTTTATTACTATTTATATTATACATTTAAAGTGGTTTTTTATAAAAGATAAACTTTTTTTCCTGAATAACCGGTCAAAAACATTTAATTTAACTCTTGATTTATTAAAAAACCCATAAATAGAACTCTATAAGAGACATCTATTTTTAGGGTCTTTCATTCATCACTTAAATCTTATTTTAAATTATTCTTTTTGAGTTCAAGAATCACAATATTTTCAATATGCATTGAGTGCACCATATTGCTCGAAAAAAGGGTCTTGTGTGTATAATAGAAAAATCAAATTGAATGTTTTATGTTTACCATCACAAGCACTAAAAAAAGTATAGAACCTATTTCATCATAAATCAAGTTCAAATCTCATCAACCGCGATGTCTTGTCATTACGGAGTTTTACTCTAAAATCATTCACGTTCGACGGAGTTTTGCTTTTTTGATTTAGTGAAATCTAAAAATTCATTGTAATATAACTAATAGCAAATTTAAACACAATCTTTTATTGTGCTTTTTAACCACGTGGGGTGGTCACTTATTTTAATACAATTAAGCACCTGTATAGATAATTCACACATCTATTCATAGATCTTTATACACACTTAAATTATGTCTTAGTCTTATACTTTTATTCTCTGTTAATCTTATATATAAAAATCTTTATGTTTCTCTGTGAAAATATAAAAACAAAGCATATTTCTATACTTTGTTTAATAAAACTTATTCATTAATTGTGTTCATCGTTCTTTTCTAAAATTTCTTTCATCCTACTATGTTGTTCAAAAATAACGACAGCAAAGAAAAATGTTATCGGTATGATGAAAGATGAGAAAATTAGAAATACTTTTTCTAACCCTTCTGTTAGGTTTAAAAACAATGATATTAATGCAAGCGTTAAAGAAGGTACTAAACTAATGCATGCAATCATCACGTTATTGACGTTACGTAGTTTTTTAAGTTTGATTTTCATTACTATTAACAGTGAAACTAATAAAACATATACTATTTCAACTACAAACAAAATTTCATACACTGGCATGTTATCCCTCCTTATCCAAAACATATTCCATTGTAATTACCATCACCATAATCAATCAAGTGTGCCAAAGCTCCACCAATTGAGAAATCAAATAAAATTCCAGCAAGAGAACTAACCGCACCAACCGTTGCTCCAATAGCAGCAATTCCAAATGCTCTACCAGCACCGCTTATCATAGCTCTCAAAGCGTCTCTAGCCCCTGCTTTAAGTACATTGCCAATTAAACCTTTACTGATTTTTGCCAGATTGAAGTACGTAACAGCAGCTCCTACTACAGCATAAATTAAAGAAATTGCTACGATACCAATATCTATACTTAATGCCACTGTACTTCTTGCTATTCCTCCACCATTAACATCATACATCTCCTCTTCATTGCATAAAACACAGAAACTTGACATTTGCCATCAGGTTTAAGCAAATGAAAATATTTAAACTTTCTAAGTCTTGCATACTCTTTTGCTATCTTATGCGCTATTGCTAGTGGTAAGGGTATCCGTTCTTCTGTTTCATATCCATACATCATGCCTTGATCACCAGCACCTTGCTCATGATCTAGTCTTTCATCAACACCTAGTGCGATATCTGCTGACTTTTTTGTGTTCCTGTGGGTTCATTTCTTCTGTTTAAATTACAAGAGCACTGGAGAACATTATAGTATTAATCCTCTTCATTTCTAGAAAGTATTTCCTTGCGAGTCTTGTTTTCTTTTTTTAAAATTGGAATTAGTGGGAAAATTGCTAGAACAATCAAAAATATCATTTCAACATATAACAACAATACTAAGCCATAGAAAAAATCAAAAAGAATATTCTCATATGTTTCAAATAAATTACAAAAGTTCAAATATTATTCTTTAAATTCATTCTTAATACTTAAAAACAATAAGTTATATTTTTTTTCAATATTATGATAATGTAGCAAAAATGGTAGAACTATTGTTATTGTAAGTAATCTAATATCTTCAGAATTAAAATCATCAATTGGTAACGAGATTATATATACTCCATATAAAACAAAAAATAAAAATAAAGAAATTATCAGTAATTTTATAGGCGGTGAAATTTCTTTTTTGTGTCTATAATTACTATAGGTAATACCAACAATAATAGCGTATGAAAATATGTAAAAAAGCAATAATACAATTGGATTTCTATACACAAAATGATTCACAAGAATAAACATAAGGATAAAATAGTACATTTTTTGCTTTGATATATATTTTTTTGTTTCTACTATTTCTTCCTCTGATATAACTACATTTTTGATTGGTTCGCCATATAATAAAACAAATAAATCCTTTTCTTCCATACCTTGATAATATTTAGAAATCCGATTAACTACATAATAATCACTAATAGATGTAATAATTACTATAATTAATACAACTATAAAAGCCCAAGTTCGATAAGTTAGTGATATTTTTAAGGTAGTTGGCATTACAAAAAATATAGCAATTTTTAATAAAGAAATAATTAGCATTGTTTTTCTTATTGATTTAGAAAGTGATCTATAATAATTTAGTGATAAAAGTGATATTACAAAAAACATAAATGACAAAAAGAAAACTAATGATTGTCCTAGGGTAATATTAAGTGAAATATTAGATTGCTCACCTTTATTAAAGACAATCATCGCAAAAAAAAGCGAGTAAAATATCAAATATAAAGCACCAGAATATTTTATAATAGTTATTTGTGTTTTTATTGTTCTTTTTAATAGCCTATTAAAATCAAGCATAGTCTACCTCTTTCTTAAAACTAGATACAAGACATGCCTAGAATAACGACATGTCTTGTAAAGTTATATTAATTATGTTCGTGCGCTAAATACAATCCATGGAATGATACCCCATTTCCAACCAAAGTTCAAATCAATACCTTGTCTGTGTATTGATGCTGTTACCAAAGCTTCAGCAATTTCAGTAGCATGTGCAACTACATATGCTGATCCTAATACTCCAATAACAAGGCCAACTGGACCCAAAGATCCAAGTGCCGAAACTATATATCCTGCAGAACCTTTAACTAATAAAGCAACTCCAGAAATACCGTATGGCGATGCGACTACTGTTCCAATAATGCCCATCAAAAGGCTATCAACAGTACTTTGATCAAGATATAAACCACCGTTCACATCATACATTTCATCTTCACTCATAAGTTCCCATGAATTATCAAAAGTCATTGCATATGTCATTTCATTTTACCCCTTATTCTATCACATATTTTCCTCTACCTTCAATCATTTTTTCATATAGATATTACATAAAAGTTATAATTGTTAGTGATCAGCTAACTTATATGATAATTCTGATTTATAACCCCAACCCTCCATAAACTTGTGATGAGTTACCCATAATATTAGCTCACTTGAACATATACTCCAAGTGTTACTTCATTTTTGTTTTTCATATAGAAAAAGCATTGTTATTTTAAGGCTTTATAATTGGTTTAACAACTTAAGATTCAATGTAACACTAAGATTTCTCTTAATAATTCGTGTTTTAATACAGCATGTTACGAAGCTTTTCATTGAGCCTATTAATTACATAGAGTTTAATTAAAGCAGTAATAACAAATAAAGCAAAAATCATTACCCATAAAACGTTTGATATCAATAGACCTAAAACTCCTGAAACACTGATAATTGTTGTTGGAATTAAAACCAAAGTAGTCATTTTAGGTTTCATAGAATAATTATTAGAATCTAGTGAATCATGATTTAGACTATTCATATAAATTGAGATTATAATATCAATTGCAAACACAAATGTAAAAACAGGAAAAGTAAAGCGTATTACTTCATTTGATTCACCATTCATCTCTAAAAAGAAAATAATTATCGGAAGTATTATTATGGAAACTAATAGAATAGTAAAATAACGATACAAATATAAAGTAATATCCTTTTTCAGGTTTAAAGAAGTCTTAAATTTTTTTGATGTGATAATTTCTCGAGAGAAAAAACCAACTAAAATAACTAAAAAAATAAGTCCAATTTCATATCCAAAAAAATAGACTCTTTCATCTGTAATTTCTGATAATCCCATTGCTAGAAAACTTAGTAATAATGCCACAAATATGTAAAAAATTACATCTATAATTTTATTTTTCAATTTTAAT
>JAAYQV010000170.1 GCA_012519065.1 Phytoplasma sp. | reverse complement strand
CAACTGAGGCGATGATCATCATTAACTCTTCTGTAGATTTGAAATTTAAAATCTTTTTTGAAAGTAAAGCTTTTGGATGAATATCAATCGTTCCACCGACTGTTCCAACAGCCATTGGTATTCTAATAGAACCAACAATATTTCCTTTTTTATTAATAGTCCAATGAGTCAAACTTTCATATTTCCCACCTAAAGATGCATAAGAATGAAGTGATGCTTCAATCGCTCTTGTATCATTTCCAGTCGCTAAAACAACTGCACTAATACCATTCATAATGCCTTTATTATGTGTGGTAGCACGATAAGGATCTAAATGTGCAATCAAACTAGCATCTGAAATTTTTTCTGCAATCACATCACTATGTTTTAACATTTTAGGATCAATTTCACAATAAGCTTCCACTAAACATTCAGTTGAAAGATTAGATAAAATACTCATTAAAATTGACTCTTCAGTAACTGTTTTTAAATAATCACTCATCGCTTCTAAAATCGTATTGATGGTGTTTGCTCCCATGGCATCTTTAGTATCAATGGTTGCATAAATGACAACAAAATCTTCAATTATTTGAGTTTGAAGGGATCTTAATCCACCGCCTAACTCAACAATTTTTGGATGTGAAAGATTTGCAACATGCATCAAATCTTTTTGATGCTGTTCAATTAAATGAAGTAATTCCAAAGGCTTTTTAACTTTATGAAAAATAATTTGACCAGTCATTAATCTAGAAATAACAAAAGAAGAAAACCCACCATTATTTTTAATGATTTTAGCGGCATGACTTGCAGCAGCAATCACAGAAGGTTCTTCAGTAGCCATCGGAATCAAATACTCTTTTTCATTAATTAAGAAATTTAAGGCAACACCCATAGGAATTTCATAATTAGTCAAAAAGTTTTCAATCATATGATTACCTACTTCTATAGGTAGAAAAACATCTAAAGTATCATCATACTTTAAATGTTGTTTTAAAATGCGTTTACGCTCTTCAATAGGTTTTAAATAAAACTTATCAAAATCATGATTCATAGTTATTTCCTTCAATAAGCATGCTCATACCAATCCCTCCACCAATACATAAAGAAGCAAGACCTAATTTCTTCTTTTGGCGATTTAATTCATGAACTAAACTGACAATGATTCTAGAACCAGAAGAACCAATCGGATGCCCCAATGAAATGGCACCGCCATTGACATTTAATTTCTCATGAGGAATATTTAATGGTTTTGAGACCAATAATACTTGACCAGCAAAAGATTCATTAATTTCAAATAAATCGATATCTGATAACTCTATTTTTTGTTGGGTTAAAATTTTATGTATCGAATGCAAAGGAGCAATGCCCATTTCCTCTGGGTCAACTCCTATTTCAGCAAAACCTTTAAAAGTAGCTAAGATAGGAATATTTCGTCTGACTGCCTCTTTTTTACTCATTAAAATTAAAGCAGAAGCCCCATCATTAATAGAAGAAGCATTTCCGGCAGTAATTGTTCCATGATCTGAAAAAATCGTTTTTAACTCAGAAAGTTTATTCAAATTAGTTTCATGTCTAATTGGCTCATCTTCTAAAATTAAACCGTGTTCAGTTTCCACACCAACGATTTGATCTTTAAAATAGCCGTTTTTAGTAGCGAAACTTGCTCTTTTTTGACTGTGATAAGCATATAAGTCTTGTTCCTGTCTAGAAACAGGATGTTTTTCAATTAACTTTTCAACAGTCATGCCCATAGAGCTTCTACTAAAAGCATCTTCTAGCCCATCAAAATAAATACTATCTTTTTGATTTGATGGGTCAAATCTATCCAATAATAAAGGGCTTTGAGTCATATTCT
>JAAYQV010000169.1 GCA_012519065.1 Phytoplasma sp. | reverse complement strand
TCTAGGCTTGCTGTTGGTTCATCTGCAAATATCACACTCGGGTTATGATAAAGAGCTTTAGCGATAGCTACTCTTTGTCTTTCACCACCAGATAATTCACTTGGATATTTGTTTGCTAATTTTAAAACATCTAAACTAGTAAATAAATCATTAATCCATGTTTCATCTACTTTGTTTTTATTAATTTTATTGTATAAAAGCATTTGTTCTTTAACTGTTAAAAAAGGAATGAGGTTAGATGCTTGTAGAATAAATCCTATTTTACTAAATCTAACTTTTGATTTTTCTTTTTCAGTTAATCCGGTTAAATTGACATCATCTATTAATACCTCTCCTGTTGAGGGTGTTTGAAGACCTCCTAAGATGGTTAAGAAAGTAGATTTTCCGGATCCTGAAGGGCCTATGATACCGATAACCTCTCCTGCATAAGCTGTAAAATCTGTTGGTTTTAAAGCCTTGATTTCTTCGTTATTTTGTTTAAATGTTTTACTAACATTTTTCATTTCAACTAATTTTTTCATGTTATCACCCAATAGCCTTTACTGGATCTATTTTAACTACTGCCCTATATGAAAACAATGCACCTAAGATTGAAAATAATAAAAACGCTAAGGTGATACCGCTATAAAATAAAGAGTTGTTTGCAAAAGGAACTTTACCTTTAAGGGCATAACCGGTTGTAAGTGTCATGGCAAGTCCTATAAAAGAACCTATCAGTACTAATATAAGGGTTTGCATGATGACAGATTTACCAATATATTTACTAGAAATGCCTTGTGCTTTCATCACACCAAAGATATTTACTTTTTGAATGGTTAAAACATAGATGAAAATACCTAGAACAAAGGCCATGATGATAATTAAAAAACCTATCATGAGTGAAAAAGTTAAGACTTGCGCTGTATATCCTGGTAGTGTTGAAACATATTGTTTAATGGTATAGTCTTGTAGTGTTGAAACATTTTTAGTTATATTGCCTTTAATAAAAATAGCATTGTATAGTTCTGTATCTTTATTTCCAAAACGATATTCTTTCCAGTTATCTAGTGAAACATAAACAATTGGTGCGGTTTGATAGGTTGATTTTTTAACAAAATCCTTAATAGTCCATTTAATATTTGTCCCTGAGATACTAATTTGATCTCCTTTTTTATACCCTAATTCTTTGATAGACTCATCTAAAATTATCTCATTTTCATTTAAGGTAAGTGTGTTTCCTGGTAGAAAAAACGATAGTTCTTCGATTCCAAAAACAAAAACTTCTTCTTTTGTTTCTAATAAGTTTTCATTGTTTTCATGTTTTAAGATGATGGCTGGAAATAATCCTAGTTTTGCTTTACTTCCATCTACTTCTAAATCTTGAAACGATTGATGATCTAGCATAGACATCATCACATTATCATTACTATCATTTTTAAGTAGTAAGTGTGATGCTTTTATTTTATCTATCCCATTGGTGTATGACGATGCTAGTCCATAAGCTAGCGCACTTAGGAAATAAACTAAGTAACCTATTAAGATGATTAAGGCTATAATTAGTGAAAATCGCCCTTTGTTGTGTTTGATTTCTTTTAAAGCTAAAAACATATACTATCCCCCCTTGAGATTTCAGTTTTAACTGACTACTTTTAATTATACTTTTCATATTTATTATACTTTATTCATGCATGTGGTACAAGCAAGACCTGTCAATATCTTAGAGTTTATTTTTTACCCATAATAGATGAAATAAATTTATTCTTCACATTCTTTATAAAACTTAATAAAAATGATACAACTATACATATTTTTTACTTGACTTTAAATTGATTCATTTACGATGTAATTATTCTTGACTAGATTATAATTTAATTAAATAAAAAACTGCTTATTTTCAATAATTGTTTGAGTGTCTTCATAGTATTCACCTTCAGCTCGTCTTGTAATACTTACTAAAAGTAGTTGTTCATGAAGTTTCTTTGCCTCAGCAATTGTAAATCTTAACTATTCATGTCTTTTCTTGAGTCTTTCCCAAGTTCCTCACTAACTCCAAGTAAGTTATAAATTAAACCTCTTGCTTCTTTATATAAATAATAGTCAGAGATGATTTTTAGTTTTGCATCTAATAATCCTTGTTCTTTCCATTTCACATAAGCATCTTTTGTATTGACCATATAATTTCCACCTCCCATTAATTGAAAGTGAAATCTACGAATTTTCGCAAGAAAAAAAGGAACAATTATTGCTCCT
>JAAYQV010000168.1 GCA_012519065.1 Phytoplasma sp. | reverse complement strand
CCTATTTGAAGATTTAGATAAAGCATATGAAGGTAGAATCATTTTTGATTACTTATATGATACTTATGATGTGACAGGTAAGATAGTTGATGAAAAAAAGACCATCATTACACAAGATCAACTAACTGAAGGAATATCTAAATATCACCAAACATCTTATGAACAAATACCACCTATGTACTCTGCAATCAAAATTAATGGTCAAAAAATGTATGAACTTGCCAGAAAAGGCATAAACCTAGATTTACCAGGTAGATTAGTAGAAATCAAAGAATTTAAAGCATTAACGCCTTTATCAAACAATGAATTTGACTTTTATGCCCATGTTTCTAAGGGTACATACATTAGAAGTTTAGCTTATGATTTAGGCATGTCCTTAAACACTTATGGGGCCTTAAAAACTTTAAATAGAACTCAAATAGGTGACTTTTCGATTAAAGATGCTAAAACTATTGCAGAAATTCAATTATCTGATTTAATAACAGATGTTCAAATATTTAAACACTACCCTAAAGTAGTATTAAATGATTATTTAATTAAACTGGTAAAAAATGGTGTTTACCTAGATCAAAGACAAACCAGTCTTTCAGAAAGGTTTGTCGTAACAGATGAAAAAGATACGTTCATTGCTGTATATGAACCAACAGAAAATCAAGCATATAAACCAATTTACTTTTTTTAAGGGAGATAACATGGAAATTATTAAAACATTAAAACCAAACATAAAATTTATGACACCTTTAACCATAGCGATTGGTAATTTTGATGGTATCCATTTGGGACATCAAAAAATGATTGAAACGGTTGTTTCATATAAAGATACCCAATCTGCTTTAATTACGTTTGACCCACATCCAGTAGATTTTTTTAAAAAAAGTAAAGAATCTCGTTTATATACCAAAAATGATAAACTCATACAAATGGAAAAAATGGGCATAGATTATGTGTTTATGATCTCATTTAATCAAGAAGTGGCAAGCATCACCAAAGAAGAGTTCATTAAAATACTAAAAGATCTTAATGTTAAACGCGTAGTTATTGGTAAAGATGCTAGATTTGGGCATAAAGGGGCAGGTAATTACCAAGACTTAGAAAAAACATTTGAGGTTGTTTTAATGCCTGATTTTATTAAAAATGAACAAAAAGTTTCAACAACCTATATTAAAAAATTACTAGATCAAGCCAAACTAAGTGAAGTTAAAGACAACCTAGGACATTACTATCAAATTAAAGGAAAAGTAGAACATGGTGATAAAGTTGGAAGAACCATCGGTTTTCCAACAGCTAATATGGATTATGATCATTACTACCTACCTAAAAATGGTGTTTATATTACCAAAGTCTTTATCGATAACAACTGGTATTACGGAACAACCAACCTTGGGAATAATCCTACTTTAAATCATAGTTTAAAGCCTAAATTAGAAACATTTATTCATGATTTTAAAGGAGATTTATACGATAAAGAAATCACTTTAGAGTTTCATAAATATATTAGACCAGAAATAAAGTTTGATGATACTCAAACTTTAATCTCTCAAATAAATGATGATATAAATCAAACTATAACGTACAAAAATAAAATGAATGTGTTATAATATAAAAAAAGAGGTGGATAATATGAAACTTATATTAGCAATCGTATCTAATGATGATGCAAACAAAGTCCAAAAGGGATTAGTTAAAGAAAAGTTCTTTGCTACAAGACTAGCAACCAAAGGAAACTTTTTACGCGAAGGAAACGCAACTTTTATTATTGGGGTCAATGATGAAAAAGTGCCTGAAGTATTAGACATCATTGAAAAACTAAGTAAGAGACGTTCGAAAATTGTTCCAAACACAATTGTAAATGAATTTGGAGCATTCTCATCTTTACCAATTGAAGTATCTGTTGGTGGAGCAACTGTATTCATCTTAAATGTAGACCAATTCATCAAACTATAAGACAATACTTATCTTGACTTATTGTTTATTTATGGTAAAATATTGATTGTCGTTAACGAGGATTATATGTCGCCAATATATAAATCTTTAGTTAAACGAGACATGGAGGAATAATTATGGCATTAGCAAAAGAGGTAAAACAAGCAATCGTTAAAGAATATGCTCGTTTCGAAGGAGATACTGGTTCTCCTGAAGTGCAAATTGCGATTTTAACTCACGAAATTAATGAGTTAAATGAACACTTAAAAGCACACATTCATGACTTCCACTCAAAACGTGGTTTATTCATGAAAATCGGACATAGACGTAACTTGCTTAAGTACTTACGTAATAAAGACGTAACACGTTACCAAGAGTTAATTCAAAAATTAGGATTACGTAGATAAAGACTTGATTAATCAAGTCTTTTTTCTTTTCTAAAGACAATAGGAGCACTCGTAGAAGAAAAAACATTTAAAACTTTAAAAATTGATATTACCAGTGCCTTAAGAGATGTTGTAAAATATCTATCAAATAGCCTTAAAAGAGAAGAAAACTTCTCTTTTTTTTATTTGAAAATATCAAAAACTTTTTTCTTTCAAGTATCTTTTTTTTAATAATTATGTTATGATTATATAGATTGATAAAAACGTACATAAAGTGTATATAAAATGAAGGAGATTTTATATGGAAAAGAAAATTTTTGAAACAACCTTTGGT
Organism: Phytoplasma sp.; assembly: GCA_012519065.1. Taxonomy (GTDB): domain Bacteria; phylum Bacillota_I; class Bacilli_A; order Acholeplasmatales; family Acholeplasmataceae; genus Alteracholeplasma. The sequence goes on along the minus strand of JAAYQV010000168.1, from coordinate 3,416 downwards.
GGTAAACCACTAAGAGTTGAAATAGGCGAGGTAGCTAAACAAGCAAGTGCCTCAGCTTTAATTTATTATGGTGAAACAGCAGTCTTATCAACTGTAGTTTCAAAAAACGTACCAAGCACTATGGATTTTTTCCCATTAATGGTTATTTACCAAGAAAAACTATATGCAGCAGGTAAAATTCCTGGAGGATTTTTAAGAAGAGAAGGAAGACCTTCAGAGCATGAAACACTAACATCAAGATTAATTGACAGACCAATTAGACCTTTATTTGATGAAAGATTTAAAAACGAAGTACAAGTTGTTAATACAGTATTAAGTAGCGATCCTGATCATTCAAGTGAAATGGCTGCATTGGTTGGATCATCTGTTGTTTTAACAGTATCTGACATTCCATTTTTAGGACCTGTTGCAGGTGTTATTGTAGGAAGAATTAACGGAGAATTTGTAATTAACCCTAGCCCAGAGCAGTTATTAGAATCAGATTTAAACTTAACTGTTGCTGGAACAAAAGATGCTATTAACATGGTAGAAGCTGATGCTAAAGAAGTAAATGAATCAGTTATGCTTGAAGCAATTTTATTTGGACATGAAGAAATTAAAAAAATGTGTGATTTCCAAGAAATGATCCAAAAAGAAATTGGTAAAGATAAATATGAAGCAGAATTATTTGTTATCGATGATGCTTTAAAAAAGGAAATTGAAACCAACTATCAAGAAAGATTAGTAAAAGCAGTTTCAATCTTTGACAAACAAGAAAGATATGATGCAATCGATGCAATTAAAGATGAAATACTAGAGAAATATGAAAAAGTATCTTTCTTTAATGAAATAGACGGCGTTAAAGTATTTGATCATAAAGAACAAAGCAATTATCTAAAAGCAGTTAAGATGATTGTAGACGGAATTGTAACAAAAGAAGTTAGAAGATTAATTACTGAAGATAAAGTAAGACCTGATGGTAGAAAGTCAGATGAAATCAGACCACTATCTTCAAGAATAGACTTACTTCCTAGAACACACGGATCAGCATTGTTTACTCGCGGGCAAACACAAGCATTAGGTGTTGTAACCCTAGGATCATTAGGAGAAAACCAAATCATTGATGGATTGGGTGAAGAAGATACTAAACGCTTTATGTTACATTATAACTTCCCACCTTTCTCAGTTGGTGAAACAGGTAGATACGGTGCACCAGGGCGTCGTGAAATTGGTCACGGTGCTTTAGGAGAAAGAGCCTTATTACAAGTCTTACCATCAGAAGAAGAATTCCCATATTCAATAAGAATTGTATCAGAAATCTTAGAATCAAATGGATCATCATCACAAGCAACTATTTGTGTGGGCTCTATGGCTTTAATGGCTGCAGGGGTACCAATAAAAGCAGCAGTTGCAGGGATTGCCATGGGATTAATTATGGATGGAGATAACTACACTATTTTAAGTGATATTCAAGGCATGGAAGACCATGAAGGGGATATGGACTTTAAAGTAGCTGGAACAAAAGATGGTATTACTGCTTTACAAATGGATATTAAAATCAAAGGTATTACTAAAGCTATTTTAGAAGAAGCTTTAGAACAAGCAAGATTAGGTAGATTACATATTTTAGATCATATGAATACCATTATTGATAAACCACGTAAAGAATTATCACAATATGCACCAAAGGTAGCAATGATTCGTATCAACCCTGATAAAATCAGAGATGTTATCGGTGCAGGTGGAAAAACGATTACTCAAATTATTGAAGATCATGACAATGTTAAAATTGATATCGAACAAGATGGTAGAGTGTTTGTTATGCACTCAAATAGTGAAATCATCGCAAAAACCATCGCTCATATTGAACTACTGGTAAAAGAAGTTCAAGTAGGAGAAATCTATGAGGCGAAAATTACTAGATATTTAATGGATAAACAAGGTAAAGCAGCAGGTGCTTTTGCAGAGTTATGGCCAGGAACTGAAGGCTTAATTCATATTAGTAAACTTGCGGCTGAGCGCGTAGAAAAAGTTGAAGACGTTGTTTCTATTGGCGATACAGTTTTAGTTAAATGTATTAAAGTCGATGAAAAAGGAAGAATTGACTTATCTAGAAAAGATGCTTTAAGTTCAAAATAAATGATAAGAGGTTCATGTTCATATGAACCTCTTTTTTATGTAAGTATTTTCCTTATTTACATAATAAATTATATGATAAAATATGAGTGGTGATAAAAGATGAATGTATTATTTAAAATGATACCTAAAGAAAAAGTTGTTTATATTTATGATGATTTTACGATCCGACAAGCTATGGAAAAAATGGAACATTACCGTTATTCAGTTATTCCTATTTTAAATAAAGAAGGATTATATGTAGGTTCTATTAGTGAAGGTGATATTTTATGGTACATAAAAAGCCAAAAAGAATTTAATTATAAAATTGCTGAAAATAGTTTAATTACAGAAATTACACCCAATAAAAAATATCAATCAATAGGTATTAATCATGAAATGAAAGATTTAATTACAATGATTGAAAATCAAAACTTTGTGCCTGTTGTTGATGATAGATCAGTTTTCATCGGAATGGTCACAAGAAAATCTGTCATACAATATTTAACATAAAATAGTATTTAAAGTTAAAGTATGGTAAAATATATGTATCAATGGAAGGTGATCGAGCTTACGAAAGTAAGTTAGGAAAGTCCATGCTAGCACCAACTGAGATGTTGGTAGTGTTTGTGCCTAAGGAAACAATAACTTAGGGCATCATTAGATGACGGCCTCAGATGACCTAAGGTTTTATACTATGGTCTATGAGATAAAGTGCCACAGAGACGATTAGATTAGAAATAATCTAGTGAAACGCGGTAAACCCCTCAAGCTAGAAACCCAAATTTTGGTAGGGGCACATAAAATAACGAAATGAAGTTCATTTTATGCTATGAAAATAGAGATAAATGATCACACTCTTAAAAGAGACAGAACATGGCTTATGCACATTGATACTAAAAAAAACACCTTATTAGGTGTTTTTTTAATGCAAATAATCATCATTCTAAATCAAATAGAACTATAATGAAGTAAAGGGAGGTATTTATATGACAGTCAAACAGTATTTAGAAGAAAATAAGGTTAAAAACTATGTTTTAACCAATAGAATGCGTGTACCTATGACAGAAGAACAAATCAAATACAGCGATATAGATGATCTAGAGGTAATAGCTACCGAGGTTAAAAATGGGGTTTTACATATACGGACAGATTATATAGAGTTAGGATGTTAAAAAAAAGGTGATTTTAATCACCTTTTTTCATATCTTATTTAACTAATTTTCTTTGAATAAATTTAGAAATTTCAACGATAATTACCGGTGATAAAGATAACCCAGCAATGATAAACCATAAGTACCATTGTTTGGTAACAATGATAT
>JAAYQV010000028.1 GCA_012519065.1 Phytoplasma sp. | reverse complement strand
TCTAACAGCATCTGTATTGGATAGGTCTAAAAATTCTACTGCAGAATGATCTTTGGTTAGTTTAAAAGTAAGTTCTCTTAAACGTCCGTCTACTGTCGCAGCAATTGCGTTAGTAATATTTAGCTCTTTGGCTAAATCCTCTAAAGTTGTTCCTTCTTTTAGAACAACTTCTTTGTTTAAAACTTTAATTTTCATAAAGGCCTCCCTTTTTATTTTTAAAAGTCTTCATCATCGAATAAATCTAATCGGCTTAGATAGATTTTTTTTTCTTTTTGTACGACGGTCTCTTCTACTAATGGCTTTTCTTTTGTTACCTTAGTTGTAACCTTTTTAGGGGCTATGATTGGTTCTTCTAATTCTTCTGTTAAAGAAGATTCAACTTCAATATAGTACCCTTGGTCATCAATGATTTTTTTACCAAATTTGTTTGGCGTGTATTTGATTTCAGATAAAGGCATATATAAGTAGGTTTTATTTGAAACAATTCTTACTTTAACATCTTCCTTAATTTGAGTTTTTGATAATCTAGTTGCCGAAACAATTAAATGTGGATTGGTTTTTTGTCTTTCTAAGATTAGTATACCACGACGGTATCTAGAATATAAAGGTAATTCATAGATGCTATCTTTAATAATATGCCCACGGTTGGTCAAATAGTAAAATTCATCGGTTGATTTGGTATAAATAGCGGAGACTAGTTCATCACCATCATTTAAAGCGATACCTTTCACACCACCTGCTGTTAAGCCGTATAAAGGTAGTTCTTCTGTGTTAAATCTAAGTGCATATCCGTTTTTTGATAATACTAAGATATGTTCTTTTTGATTTATATCAACAGAGATGACTTCATCATCATTATTAAGCTTCATGACTCTTATTGGTCTTGAGTATCTAGATACTTCCAAATCCTCTAGTTTAACTTGTTTCATCATTCCTTGTTTGGTTGCTAAAAGTAAATTGATGTTGACTTTAAAATTAGATATGGCATAGGTTTTGATGATTTTTTCATCTTTATTAATAGTTACAATATTATTAATATAAGTTCCTAAATCTCCCCATCTTTGCTCATCAATTTTATGTACTGGTAGGAAAATATAATTTCCTAAGTTTGTAAACATAATGAGCGTATCTAAGGTTTGGACTTCTTTTTCAAACATCACTGAATCATGTTCTTTTAGTCCTGGTGAAGTAGATGCATTATAGCTTCTTAAAGAAGATCGTTTGACATATCCTTCTTTGGTAATAGCCACAGCTACTTTTTCATCTGTAATTAATTGTGTTTCATCGATTTTTATTTGTTCGATTTCTTCTTCAATTTGAGTTAATCTCTTCGTACCTAGTGCATCATGATTGACCATTAATTCTTCTTTAATGACTTTAAGTAGTTTAGGTTCGTTGGTTAAAATTTCATTTAATTCTTTTATTTTTTCAGATAATTTTTCATTTTCTTCTTGTAAGGATAAAATATCAGTTGATGATAAACGATATAATTGAAGTGTTACAATAGCTTCTGCTTGTAGGTCAGAAAAACCATGTTTTTCACAAATATTGTTTTTAGCATCTTGTTTGTTTTTAGAGGCTCTAATGATTTTAATAACATCTTCAACAATGGAAACCATTTTGATGAGTCCATCAACGATGTGTTGTCTTTTTAAGGCCTTTTCTAATTCATAGTTAGATCGATTGGTAATGACTTCTTTTTGATGGTCAATATAGACTTTTAATAACTCGATAACTCCTGCTTGAACTGGTCTGTTGTTCATAATAGCGACCATGTTATAGTTATAACTTACTTGAAGGCTAGTGTTTTTTAGTAAGTAGTTTAAGATAAACTGAGCATCAGCGCCTTTTTTTAGGTCAATGGCGATTCTTAATCCTGTTTGATCGGTTTCATCTCTAACTTCTAAAATATCTTCAATAGAATTATTAACTCTAATCAAATCTATTTCTTTAACTAATTCGGCTTTATTCACTTCATATGGAATTTCAGTGATAACAATTCTATCTTGATTTTTAGCCATTTCTTCAATTTCAGTTTTGGCTCTAATGATGACTCTACCAGCCCCTGTTTTTAAAGCTTGTAAAATGCCTTCTTTACCATAAACGATACCACCTGTTGGAAAATCTGGTCCTTTAATGATTTTTGCAATTTTCTCAAAACTAATTTCGCTATCATCTATGATTGCAATGGTCGCTTTAATGACTTCTTGTAAATTATGGGGAGGTATTTTGGTAGCATATCCTGCACTAATCCCCATAGCTCCGTTAACAAGTAAGTTAGGGAATTTAGCGGGTAAAACGGTTGGTTCTAATTCTTCATCATCAAAGTTTGGAATGAATTGAACGGTTCTTTTATCGATATCTGAAAGCAGGGCTTCTGCTTCTTTTGATAATCTTGCTTCAGTATAACGCATGGCAGCAGCTGAGTCTCCATCAATTGAACCGTTATTACCGTGCATATCAATTAATGGTACACGCATTTTAAAATCTTGCGATAATCTAACCATGGCTTCATAAATACTAGAATCCCCATGTGGGTGATATTTCCCCATAACTTCACCTGCAATACGAGCTGATTTTTTATATGACTTAGTTGAGGTGATGCCCATTTGTTGCATGGCGTATAAAATTCTTCTTTGTACTGGTTTTAATCCGTCTCTAGCATCAGGTAATGCTCTATCTTGAATGATATACTTTGAATATCTTCCAAATCGTTCTGAGACGATTTCTTCTAGTTTGAGTGTTTGAATTTTTTCATCAACAAATCGATTGATTTTATTGTCTATTTTTTTACTTATTGCCATTTTATTCAACCGCCTTTTGTTTCACATCAAAATCATCAATCATTTCAAAATCCACATTGGATTCTATCCATTCTCTTCTTGGAGCTACTTGATCTCCCATGAGAATAGAGATATTTTTATCTGCCTCATTTAAATCTTCTATGGTTACTTGAATAAGGGTTCTTGTTTCTGGATTCATGGTTGTATGCCATAATTGATCGCTGTTCATTTCTCCTAACCCTTTATATCTTTGAAGAATGTAATTGTTTTCTCCATTGTCAATAATGGTTTTAAGTTCTTCATCAGTCCATGCGTAAAAGACTTCTTCTTTTTTTCCTTTTTTGCGCGATACTTTATAAAGGGGTGGTAAAGCGATGAACAAACGACCATCTTCTATAAGTGGTCTCATATATCTGAAAAAGAAGGTTAGTAGTAACACCTGAATATGTGCCCCATCAGTGTCGGCATCGGTCATGATGATGACTTTTCCGTAGTTACATTTTTTAATGTCAAAATCAATACCAAAGTCAGCACCTATAGTATGAATGATGGTGTTGATTTCCTCATTTTTTAAAATAGTATCTGTGTTGGTTCTTTCTGTGTTAATAACTTTACCTCTAAGGGGTAAAATAGCTTGAAACAATCTATTTCTGCCTTGTTTAGCAGATCCTCCAGCAGAGTCCCCTTCCACTAAGAACAATTCATTTTTGGTTTTATCTTTACCTTGCGCTGGGGTTAATTTCCCACTAAGTAAGACTTCTTTTTTAACTTTTTTCTTACCATTTCTAGCTTCTTCTCTAGCTTTTCTAGCCGCTTCTCTCGCTCTTTGAGCAGCAACCGCACGCTTGATTACGTGGTTAGCAGCTTCTTTGTTTTCTTCGAAGAAAAAAGTAATCTTTTCAGAAATAACTGTATCTGTGGCTTGTCTTGCTTCTGGGGTTCCTAGTTTAGATTTGGTTTGTCCTTCAAATTCTAAAATGTTTTCAGGCACTCTAAGAGAAATGACGGCTGTTAAGCCTTCTCTTATGTCTACTCCTTCTAAATTAGCTTCTTTTTCTTTTAGAAGACCATATTTTCTAGCATATTCATTAACGGCTTTGGTTAGTCCAATTTTAAAGCCTATTTCATGACTTCCACCATCTTTGGTTCTAACGTTATTTACAAAAGATAAGATGTTTTCATTATAACTTTCAGTAAATTGAATTGCGATGTCCACTTCAATTTCATTTTGTTTGCTGGTTAAATATTTGCCTTCAAATAAGCTAACATCTCCTACTGGCTTTTTATTTTGATTTAAGAAAGAAACGTATTCTTTTATACCTTCTTCATATTGAAAAATTTCTTTGACTTTTTTTCTTTCATCTACTAAATTAATTTTTAAACCTTTATTTAAAAAAGCTGTTTCTCTAAGTCTTTCTTTAATGGTTTCGTAGTGAAAAAGTGTGGTAGAAAAAATTTTAGGATCTGGTTTAAACCAAACGGTTGTTCCTGTTTTTTTAGTTTCTCCTAAATATTCTAATTTGTTAATGATTTTTCCACCATTTTCAAATTTTTGTTGGTATATGCCATTATCTTTATAAACTGTGACCACTAAAAATTGAGATAAGGCGTTTACAACAGATGATCCTACACCATGTAGACCACCAGAAACTTTATATCCACCATCTCCACTAAATTTACCACCGGCGTGTAATATAGTAAAAATAACCTGGGTTGTTGGAATCCCAAGTGTATGTTTTTTATAAGGCATCCCGCGACCATTATCAGATATTTCTATGGAGTTATCTGCCTTGATATTCACAAAAATTTCATTACCATAACCAGCTAAAACTTCGTCAATTGAGTTATCCACAATTTCCCAAACTAAGTGGTGAAGTCCTCTGGCATCGGTTGAGCCAATATACATTCCTGGTCTTTTTCTTACTGCTTCTAAGCCTTCAAGAACTTGTATCGAGCCTTCATCGTAGTTTTTATTTATTTTTTTACTCATATAATCACCATCTCTTTGCAATGTTAATTATAACAAAAAACTAGTTTTTCTACAACATTACATTTTTTTTAGTTGTTTTATTCGATATTGTTTTTAGTCTCTCTTATGCTATAATATTCTTACCATGTGAATGTCAAATGAGTTATTGAAGGGAGAATTTAGTCTTTAATGACTAAAATACAATTATGACGATTTTTTATATTATTTTATTAATGATGTTTTCATATCTTTTAGGTTCTATTCCGTTTGGTTTAATTATTGGTAAATGGTTTAAGAAAATTGATATTAGAGAACATGGATCAAAAAACGTTGGTTCTACCAACGCAGTTAGAGTTTTAGGTTTTAAATGGGGGGCTTTGACTTTCTTATTTGATTGTTTCAAAGGTATTTTTCCAGTTGTTTTAGTTAAATATATTATTGGTAATGAAGCATTATATATTATTAACAATTTAGATCTAATTGTTATTTATGGTGCAGCAGCTGTTATCGGTCATATTTATCCGATTTATATTGGATTTAAAGGTGGTAAGGCTGTAGCAACTTCTGTTGGGGTTGTGATTTCTATTTCACCTGTGATTGGTGTTTCTGGAATTGCTTTATTCTTTATTATTGTAGCTATCACTAAATATGCTTCACTGGCTAGTATTATTGCTACCTTATCTGTTGGTGTGGCAATGTGGTTAGATGCCACTATTTGGCATGTTTGGGCTGATAAAGGACCTAATAATAATTCACTTCAATATAATATAGTTAATTTGATTTTAGTTAGTGCTTTAGTTTTAATGATCATTATAAAACATAGAAAAAATATTTTTAGATTAATTAAAGGCACAGAAAATAAGTTTGGTAGTAAAAAGAAAAAGAATATTGAAGATAAACAAGATTAATCTAGTCAACTTTATATAAGAGACTAAGATAATATTTGATAAAAGGATTGATTTCTATATTTATATGAATCAATCCTTTTATTTTATTATTTTTATTTAGTGTAAATAAAAAAACCTTGAAGCATTTTGCAAAGCATTTTCTTCAAGGTTTTATTGATTTATTAATTAAAGAATGATTATTTAGAAAATTCTTTTTTTATTTCTGCTAAGAATGTTTCTCTTGTTTCAGGAACGTGAACAGTCGGGCAATGAATCCATGTTACGTTGTTAATTCCTACCGTTCTTAAAATACCTTTTGCTAAAACATTTTGGATTGGATCTCCTAAGTAAGAAAAAATAGTTTTATCGATATTTGCAGTAGTTAATATGGTTGCTTTATTGATTTTTAGTAATCCTTCTAGTTTATGATCTACTTCTCCATAAACATGACCTTTTAAAAAGACTTTATCATAAAATCCTTTTAAGATTGCTGGTTCACCATACCACCAAATAGGGAAGATCATAACTAGATTATCGGCTTCTTTTAATCTTTGAACATATCCTTCAGCCATTGGGTCTGCATATTGTCCTGATGCGAATACTTTTAAATCCTCAGTCGTCATTACTGGGTTAAATTGATCTTTATTTAAATCAATTACATCTACTTGATCGCCCCTGTTTTTTAATAATGTTGTTGTTTTTTCTAATACATGATGATTAAAGCTTCCATCCCATGGATGTGCATAAATAATTAATGTTTTCAATTTATATTATCTCCTTTATATTTTTCACACTTTTAATTTTAACAAGTTTTTTAGTTTTCGCAATTAATTCGCTTTACTAGGAGATATTTTCAATAACATATGGTATATCGATTGATAATCCCTTTTGATCTAAATATCGAATGAGTTCTTTTCTTAACTCTCTTTCTACACCAACATGCTTACGATTATTGGTTTTAATGGTAATTCTATAGGTGATTGCATCATCCATTAATGAGGTAATGACTGTGTTGCTTGGTAAATCGATAACCTCTGGTTGACTTTCTGCAAAGTCTTTAAGAAACTGAGTAAATTCTTCTTGTTCAAAT
>JAAYQV010000167.1 GCA_012519065.1 Phytoplasma sp. | reverse complement strand
GCTGCAGTAGAATAATCTCCAGCATTAAAGGCATTTTGCAATTCGGATTTTAAAGTCTCTAAACTAGATTTTTTTGCTTTAACTAAATTTAACTGTTCTTTTTCTTTATCCCATTGTGTACGTAGTGTTTTTTCTTCTTTTCTTAATTCATCAATAGAAAGATTTATTTTTTCTAATCTTTCTTTAGATAAATTGTCAGACTCTTTTGATAAAGCACTTTTTTCAATTTCTAGCTGCATAATTTTTCTTAATACATCATCTAGCTCAATTGGCATAGAGTCAATTTCCATACGAATAGAAGCACAAGCTTCATCGATTAAGTCAATTGCTTTATCAGGTAAAAAACGATCAGTGATATATCTAGATGACAAAGTTGCCGCACTCACAATAGCTGAATCGCTAATGTGAACACCGTGGTGTGCCTCAAAACGATCTTTTAAACCTCTAAGAATACTGATAGTATCCTCAACAGTTGGTTCATCGACTAATATTTTTTGAAAACGTCTTTCAAGAGCACTGTCTTTTTCAATATATTGTCTATACTCATTTAAAGTGGTTGCTCCAATACAATGTAATTCACCTCTTGCTAACATAGGCTTTAACATATTAGAAGCATCCATAGCACCATCTGCTCTACCAGCTCCAACAATGGTATGAATCTCATCTATAAATAAGATGATATCACCATTAGATTCTTTAATTTTATTTAACACCGCTTTTAATCGCTCTTCAAATTCACCTCTGAATTTCGCACCAGCGATTAAAGCCCCTAAATCAAGCTCATAAACGATTTTATTTTGTAAAGTTAAAGGGACATCCTTTTCTACGATACGACGGGCTAGACCCTCAACAATAGCGGTCTTACCAACACCAGGTTCTCCAATTAAAACAGGATTATTTTTAGTTTTTCTAGATAGTATCTTGATGATACGTCTAATTTCTTCATCTCTACCGATAACAGGATCTAGTTTTCCGTCTTTAACAGCTTGAACTAAGTTAGTTCCAAATTTATCTAAAATATTTGGATCATTATTATAATCATCCATTTGTGTAAAGTTCATCATATCACACTCCTTTTAACACCTATATTATACAACCTATTTTTGGCACTGTCAACTAATGAGTGCCAAAAAGTTTTATTATTTTATGCAAGCAATCTATTTTACAAACATATAAAAAATAGATATCATCTACATACCGATTAAAGAAAGGATTTTTAAAGATGAGCGATAAATATAGAGTATTATTATACTATCAGTATACACATATAGATGACCCTGAAGCATTCAAAGAAGAGCATTTAGCATACTGCAAAGAGTTAGGTGTTTTAGGAAGAATATTAGTTTCAAAAGAAGGAATTAATGGAACCTTATCTGGAACAGTTGAACAAACAGAAAAATACATAGAGGATTTAAGAAAGGATCAAAGATTTAAAGATACAATGTTTAAAATTGATGAAGCATCTGAACATGCATTTGATAAAATCTTTGTTAGAGTTAAAAAGGAATTAGTCAACCTAAGTTTAGAAGACGATATCAATCCGCTAGAAATCACAGGAAATTACTTAAAACCAAAAGAGTTTTATGAAGCGATGCAAGATGAAAATACTATTGTAATTGATGCCAGAAATGATTATGAATATGATTTAGGACACTTTAGAAACGCAGTTAGACCAAATATCAGAAATTTTAGAGAACTTCCAACATGGATTAAAGAAAACGAAGAAATCTTAGAGGGAAAGAAAATTCTAACTTATTGTACAGGTGGTGTCCGTTGTGAAAAATTTTCCGGGTGGTTAAAAAAAGAAGGACATAAAGATGTTAATCAGTTACATGGTGGGATTGCGACCTACGGAAAAGACCCAGAAACTAAAGGCGTTTTATGGGATGGAAAAATGTATGTTTTTGATAAAAGAATATCTGTACCTATTAATCAAGTAGAACATAAAATCGTTGGAAAAGATTATTTTGATCAAACCGACTGTGAAAGATATATAAATTGTGCAAATCCAGAATGCAACAAGCAAATCTTATGTAGCGAGGAAAATGAGCATAAATATTTAGGTGGATGTTCAGATGAGTGTAGAAGACATCCGAAAAATAGATATATTATAAAACATCAATTGACAGAAGATGAAGTTAGAAGTAGATTGAACCTTATTTAAAAATCAAAGTAAAACGGACTTACAACAAGTCCGTTTTATTTTGATTTACATTGACTTTTTAAGTCCATTTAAGTATAATTAAATAGCATGTTAAAAAGGCCCCGTAGCCAAGTGGTAAGGCATGGGTCTGCAAAACCTT
>JAAYQV010000166.1 GCA_012519065.1 Phytoplasma sp. | reverse complement strand
GGCTGTTCAGCACGCCCAATAATAACGTCCGGCGTCCATCCAAGGGAAACCTTTTCCTTGACGTATTCCTGCTCTTTTTTAGGCAAGGAGATCTTACGTCTACCGCATCGCCTTGTGTTTTCCTTGTAGCGTTTGTAGTAATTGATCGCTGAGTGACCCTGCTTCAAAAAGTTAATGACGTTATAAATGGGTTGACGCGAACGTTTTAAGCGCTCAGCGATAAGCGTAACTGAAATATTTTGATGATAATTAGCTTCTATCATTACTAATTCATCCGTGGTAAGATGGGTGTAGGTCATTTATGATCTCTCCTATTCTTCGTCGTGGAAGTATAGTAAGAGTGTATCATAAATGACTTTTTTATTTGTCTAGCTTAATATTACAATCTACGGTTAATAACTGGCTATCTAATTAGAATACATGATTCATCTCTTTTTCTATTTGCGATGAATATTTAAGCTCTTTATTACATAGCATTTCCGTCTTTTTATAAAAACTAATTATTTCATTTTGTCTATTGTGAATTTTTCTATATATCAAATCTAAACTAGTACTATCTGTGTCGATAAAATCGATCTTTTCTTTTAAAAGAATACTATATGATTCAGGAAGTGCTTTATTAGTTGCAACCATTAAGCCGGCATTTAAGTAATCTGAAAATTTATTAGGGAATGCAACTTTATTCGTAATATTATAATCTCTAATTAGAAATCCAACATCGCAGGCACACAAATATTTGTAATACTCATCAAAACTCAAAAACTTAAGTGTATAGTTTCCTTTAGGAAATTCTATCTTCAATCTATCTATGAAGCTTTGATCTACATTACAGAAAAACGCAAAAAAGACATTATCATGCTTTGAATCGTATTCTTTAAACAATTCTATAGTTTCGTCTATCTTCTGCCATTTTTTTCTGTAACCACTAAACACCATGACTACCGTATCGTTATCAATGTTCCATTCTCGCCGAATTTCATTTCTCCACTCTAATTTTTGATTCGTAGAAATAACTTCATTTACTCCACATCTAATTTTATACGTTTGAAAATCATTCCTTATACTTTGCGGTAAAAGTTTTTCACAATATTTTCTCATTTCATCAGAAACAACAAATGCCCCATTAGCAATTCTTACCGCTTTTTTTAATAAGTATTTTCTGACATAGAAGCGTGCCAAGTTCTTAATGTAATTAATCCCTTGTGAATGTTCTATTCCTTCTTCTAAGGCCCCTTGCAAATCTAATATCAATTTACATTCAATTTTACTGTCAATTGTGATTTTTCTTAAAAACGAAACATACATAAGCGCTCTATTTCCATAAAAAATAATCACACATGGTTTTTTTTTATTTACATATTCTTTAATTTCTTTCTTTGAATTACTTCCTAAGTACTTTAAATACTCATAATCTGTCCCATTGATCCCACCTTTAACAGTAAAGCAAACTGTTTTTATATTATAAAGATTAAAAATTTCTCTCGCCCTACGATTTACCAAAACAACATCACCGGATTGTTGACTCATATCTGCATTTGTTATTAGTAGTATATCATCCATCGTTTTCACTCCTCGTAAGTCATAACATTATTTTCTTATTTTTAAATAGAATTCTTCCAGCTCTTTTGCTGTGTTTTTGATATCAAAACCACTTTTAACAACTGCATCTGAAGTGTTTTCTCTAGTCGATAAATTTGAAACTTCTAACACTTTTTTTGCCCAATCTTTTGGCGGGGTATTTAATGAAATTGGATTTACAAGATCGGTTATTGTTGTCTGATTAGAAATAGTATCAGAAATAACACATGGTAGCCCAGAGGCTTGTGCCTCAACTAATG
>JAAYQV010000165.1 GCA_012519065.1 Phytoplasma sp. | reverse complement strand
TTCGCACCATTTACCGTGTAACTAGCTAAGCTAGCCGCATTATAAGTAGTGTCTGCACCTCTTGACCACGAAACGGTTGAGCCTGCATAACGATAACTGTCTATCGCTGCACTATAGTCTCCCCATCCGCCAGATGCATTTTGATACCTAACATATACTACTTGTCTATAAGTTCTTCTTGATACATCTACATATTTGGTATTCGCACCATTTACCGTGTAACTAGCTAAGCTAGCCGCATTATAAGTAGTGTCTGCACCTCTTGACCACGAAACGGTTGAGCCTGCATAACGATAACTGTCTATCGCTGCACTATAGCCTCCCCATCCACCTGATGCATTTTGGTATCTTACATATACTACTTGTCTATAAGTTCTTCTTGATACATCTACATATCTAGTGTTTGCACTTGTTACAGTGTAACTGGCTATGCTGGCCGCATTATAAGTAGTATCGGCCGCCCTAGACCAAGACATAGTATCTCCATATAGCTTTGTGTAATAATTTGCACTGTATCCGCCCCAACCACCTGATGCATTCTGATATCTAACATAAACTGTTTGCGTAAAATGAAGTGAAGTTCTATAGTCTATATATTTATTGAAATAAGAATCTAAGTCACTAGGTTTAGACCACGCTCTTGCCCCTTTAATTCCGGCAGCATCATAATAAACTTCACCCCAAGATAAGTTCCCGTTATCGTCTATATCACCTTTTTGAGTCCCTTTTTCTTTTACAGTCATAATACTATCAACTGTGACGGAACTTGTTTCGACAATAAACCTATTATACACGCTTGAATTTGTTGAAGACAATGCGGTTTTTACACTATTAAGCGGGACACGAAACAGATTATATTCATAACTGCCACTTTGAATTTGACTAATGTTAACCATTGAGCCGCCGCCGAGTTTAAACTTAACTACAGCAGTACCCGCACTATTTGATATCCTCATTTGAAGTCCAATAGTTGCATAGATTGTACTAGATGATGCTTTCCTTCCACTAACTGCATAATAAAAATAACCATTATAGAAAACAACTTTGCTGGCGTTTTTATCATAAAAGGTCTTTGCATGATCAAATTCTCCCGCATGTACCTCTACGGGTGTTATTGCTATAAATACAATAGCTAATAACGTAAAAACAAGATATTTTAGCCTTGTTTTCAATAATTTTTTCACTTTTTTTATCACATCCTTTCTAACGAATATAAACCATCCATTTGTAGAATATTGTGTGATTGCCTACTGAATTTACATCTTTTTGTCCTGTACTATAAACACCCACGTAAGCGTATGGCATTGAATCTACATGGAAATAGTCTACAGATGGGGACTCTTCAGAGATAAAAAAACTGTTTCCCATAACATCAACCTTAAGATAAGATATCGCATTTTCGGCTAAATAGTATTGTATTTTTGTTTTTAACTCATCATCACTCATACCACCTGTCTTCCATGTCTGTACCCATGAATCAATTTGTGCTTTATGAGTAGAATTTAGTGCAGAGCCTACGTCTGACTTTTCAAAAATCCACCCTTCCGGTATAAGTGGTTTAACCACTTCTGCTTGTGAGCTTGTTTCCGGAGGAGCTGTTTCCTTTGGCTGAGTTGCTTTAGGGGCTTCTGTTGCCTTGGGTTGTGTTTGCTTGGGTTGAGTTGCTTTTGGTGCTTTTGTTTCTTCAATTGTCTCTTTTACAGGCTTATCTTTTACTAAATAGTTACCTGATACATAGCCTTCTTTACCACCAAACTCAATAACTCCCCAACCATTATCACAGATGCCAATTCGCTTTACTTCTTGCCCTTTTTTTAGAGTACCAAGTGACTTGTGGGTTTTATCAGGACCACTTCTTACATTCACAGCGGATTTAGCATACACAGTATCACTAATCTTTGTATAACTTGGTTTAGTTGTGTCTTTGCTTGTTTCCTTAGTCTTATCTGTGGACTTTTCAGCGGACTTCTCAGTGGTTTTTTCAGTTGACTTTTCGGTTTCCTTGGTTTCCTTAGTCTCTTTTTCAACCACTTTGGTTTCATCCTCGGTTTCTTCTTCAGTTTCTTTTGTTTCCTCTTCAACTTCAGATTCAACTTCGGACTCATCTTCTGTTTCAACCTCTACATCTTTTTCATCACTTGTTTCTTCCTGACTTTCAACCACCTTAGTCTCAAGGTCTGTTGGTTGATTGTCTTCCGACTTCTTGCCGCATGCCCCTAATGTTAAGGTCATAAGTAATACCATTGTTAGAATTAATAGTTTTTTCATAATACATTCCTCCATTTATCATAATTTTTCACTCATATTATGACTTATCAGGGGGTATGATAACGTCATTTTATTGTCTAAAGATAGTATGATGGACACATTACGTTTTTTCAACATAAACTTTAGACATATTTTATAAATATTTTATAATTTGGTTAAAAAAGAACCTTGTAAAACAAGGTTCTTGAAATGTTAGTCTATACATTCAGTATGCGGAGTGTATCCTTGATTTTTGGCATCTGAAAGTGCTATTGCAATACTGTCTTCATTTGTTTTTTCGCATTCAGCTGTATGATACTCATTGTCATTTTCGGAGACATATACTGCATCTTCAATTTGCGTATTTTCATCAGTTTGTTGCTTAGTTTCTTTCCCCTTCTCTTTATTAGCTTCATCCTCTGTGGTGGTGTCTATTTGGTCAAACAATGACAGTGCTTCATAATCAGCGTATTTGGAAGTATTAATCTTTATTTCTCCCTTGGCTGTCATCTCATATAGCCACTCTAAATCTTCTTTATCTACAGTAATTAGAAGCATTATTGTTGGAGTATCACTTCCTCTATCTACTGTCACCCCACTAGAGTCATAAGCTTCTTGAATATAAACATGATTAAAAAGTTTTACGTTTTCACCAGTCTCACTAAGAATTACTGAAATATCAATAAAATCACCTTTTCTTAATGTACCCGCTACTGCATTATTTATATTACTTACAGAAATACTCACATTTGTAGGTTCTTCAATACCTTGTAATGCTTCTTGTTTATTTATAAAGCTTCCCAAATGCATAATCTCATTGGATACTATGTTTTCCTGTGCAATATAACCTACAAGGTCCTCAACTTTTTCAACACCATTTTCTAATTTCAATGATGCGTTTACTTCTTTCATTCCGAATAGATCTGAAACATTATCTTCTGTTATTTCAGTCCCTTCTTCTATATTTGTAAGTGACATTACAACCTCTATTTTTTCATACTTATCCAATATACCTGATTCAATCGATATTAATATGAAATACGTTATGATTGCTAAGGTTAAACTAAACAGTATTTTACCTGTACTGAACTTTCTTTTTGGTTTTTCTGAAGTGTCTTTCTTTTTACTTTTAAATTTTAGCATTCTCATCCCCCTTATGATATTGTGATGTCAACACTTTTTTCTTTTGTTACGTTAACTATGCTATCTAATAGTCCATTTAATTTTAATTTTATTTTGCTGTATATAGTAGTGTCGGTTATTAGCACGGAATCCGGCGTATACATTTTTCCTGCCGCTCCCGTATGAGTAATTTCGGCTTGTTTTACACCGTATCTATACTCTGTTACATGTACGTCATTTCCGACTACATTATAGATAATGTATTTTTCCACTTCTACAGGTTCCACTATAACCCTGTCATTATATGGCTTTAGGTTATTATCAAGACCTAAATTATCTTTTAAAGCATTTAAAAAAACGGTATACGCATGAATGGTGTCAGTTATAACAATATTGTTTGTTGTGCCATATTCATCAATGTCTATTACAGCACTTGCAAGGTTAGATGCCATAAGCCCGTCTTCTACAAGTGTCTTTGTAAATGATATTTCTTTTAGAGTCATACTAAATAAGACCAGTAAAACTGTCAGCACTACAAACATTACACATAAACTATAATTTATAAATCCTGCATTTTTAATATCTTGTTCTCTCACTTTAACACCTCCTAATGTTTTGCGGTGGATGTAAGAGATGTGCTTATATCTATCGTATTAGTTTCCTTATCAAATATAAAGATGTCTAAGTACTGATAATCAAGGATTATTAATTCTCCTTGTATTTTTAAATGAATTTGATTACCATATCCGACTTCTGTAAGGGTTGTTCCTGTTAGGGATATATTTATCATTCCTATTTCTTCAAGGTCCGCTAAAAGGTTATCACGTGCTGATTGAGTTAAATAACCTTCAGTCTCCATCTGCAACAAGTAATTTCTTGCTATAATGTCAACTTGACTCTTGCCTTCTAGGTTTTTAACCCAACTTGAGTAAACAATTAACATAGCAGACATTACAACAAGCGTTATTAAGATAGGGACAAAATTAAGGAAACTTCCACTATCTTTTTTTATCTCTTTTTTCACTTAATCCCCCTCTCTTGTACGATATAGAACAAAGGGCCGGGGAATCCCCCAGCCTCCCTTTTGATTCGAGTTAAAAAGATGTTCTTATGGTGCTCAACCGGCTT
>JAAYQV010000164.1 GCA_012519065.1 Phytoplasma sp. | reverse complement strand
GTTATATTTTAACACATTTATAAAAAATTCGATATTCAAATAAAAGAGAAGGACACGAAATCGTGTCCTTCTTTTACATTTCTTTGAGTTTATCTAATTTCTCTTTTTGTTTTTTAATACTTAGTTCAAACTTTTCTGTTTGTTTTGCTTTTTCTAACTTATTTTTCTCTTTAAGTTGTGCCTTTTGTTTTAAGTGTTGTGCCTTTTGTTTTTCCTTTTCTTTCATCAGTCTTCGTTTTTCTGCTTCTTTAATTTTTGATAACTCTGCATCGTATTTAAATTGCAACTCACGAATTTTAATCTCTGTTAAAACTTTTTGCTTGTTATATGCAATAGTTTTGTCTCGATTTAATTTTTTTTGATAGGCTAGTTGTTCTAAATTGAGTTTGTTTTGATGTTCTAAAATAAGTTTTTCTGTGTTTTCTATTTCAAGTTTCTCTAAGTCTTTTAAAAGCAATTGATGTTTTTCTTCTAGTTGTTCTTGCCATTTTTCTTCTAGAATTAAAGATTCTAAGTACATTTTTTCTTTAACTTCTCTAATGATTTTTGCAATTTCATATTTCTTTAAAGCTTCATTGAATGCTTTTTTAGGATCATTTGCTTGAATTAACTTTGCAAAGACGTCTTGGTCTTGATTGACTTGAAAATAGTTTTCATAAATCTTATTTACAATGTTATATTGCTCTACTAAGATTTTTTGGAGTGATTCTTTTTTGTTTGACGTTTCTTTGAGTCTTTGCTCATAGTTTTGTTCAAATAGTTTTTGAGCTTGATCTAAATAGTATTCTGATGCTTCTTGCGGTTCTAGATCATAGTTTTTAAAATCTTCGATATTGGTTGCATAACTTAGTTTTCTTTCTGGTTTGTAGGTTGCTTTGATTTCGCTTTCTAATAATCCACTACCTAAATTTCCATAGTTAAACATGGTTGTAAACAATACCATTAAACTTTGATTTAATGGTCCCGTATAGTTTTCTGGAAACTGATGATCTTTTTCTTCAATAGATAAATCATATTCTAGCTCATGTGTCTTATCTAAATATAACCAAAGCATGTAGGCATTTTTAAAATCCGGGTTTTTTAAGATGATCTGTGTTTTCATGATGGGTGGTGTTACTGGTTTATATTTTTTCATGATTTGCATGAAATCATTGTTGGCCATTTTTGATACCAGATTATATAGTTTTTCTGTTCGGTATAGGACACTTCGATTGTGTGTATCCTCTTCGTCTGGACTTAAAACTTCTCTTGCTTTTAAGTTGATGGTTAAATCATATTGAGAATTATTGAAACTAAATTGGTTTTCTAAATCTATTTTAGACTCTTTAAATCCATTGACTTCCTCTTTTAATATTTCTAATCTACTATACAAATAATCCTTTAGTCTTAAAATAAGAGTCATAATGAATCTGTTTTCATAAATACCATAATCTATTTCTGATAAAGTGTTTAATACTTTGTCAGGAATGATATGATCATCCTGAATATCTCTAATGTATTGTGTGTTTTGAACTAAATGTCTGATGGATTCTGGGTTGGTTCTTCTGGTTTTTTCAACTGGAAGAATTTCAGTTTCATATTTTAGATTTGAACGTAGGTTTCTAGTTATCTTATCTAAACTAGGAAAATAAGCTTCAATATTTTTTAACCAGTGATCATCAAATTTTTTTAGTTCTGTTTTTTCATGTTGTTTTTTTAAACTTATTCCCGTTTCTAATGCTTGATAAACAATGTGTGGGAAATCTAGATTATTTTCCTTTTCTCTAATTGCTTTACCGATTTCTTCTAAAAAGAGTTGTGAATCATATTTTCTTTTCATTTTATACATACCTTAAAAACTTTTGAATCATTTTTTTAGTTTCAAAGAGTTTGTCTTTACCAAAGAGTTTGTCACAAATCACTAAAAGTTCTTCTAGTTCTTTTTGTAAAAATGGTAAGTTAAGACTTTCAAATTTTCTGATGACTTTACGGGCAATGATATAATCTACACCTGAAATTTCTTCTTGTCCACATGCCATAAAAACTGGAACAAAATTTTCTAGTTGTTTTAAAATTCTATTCCCAAAGGTGACTTCAAATGTTTCTGCAATGTGTTGATCTAATTTGATGATTGCTTCCATGACGTTTGGAGAAATAGAGTGTGATTCTAATGCTAAAGAGAAAAGTGTTTCTAGATAATCATAGGATAAATTAATTGGCTTGGTTGGTTTGATTTCGAATTTTTCTGCTTTGCTGTTCATTTCAATTGAGGATGCTCTATCATAAACCTTATCGGTAATCGCAAAAGTTGAATCATCTTTATTAGCTGTCCCTACAAACCAAATATTAGGTGCGATTTTCATTTTCCCTTCCTTTAATCCCATTGGATCTCCTGGTAATTGTTCTGGAATTAGATTTAACATCCATTCTTCTTTGTTGGGCAATTCTAATAAGGATAGGAAATCCGCAAAATAGTATTCTACTCTCGCTAGGTTCATTTCATCTAAAACAATCATTTGAATATCTGTTCGATAGTTAGCCTCATAGACAGCAGTTAAAAACTCTGTCTCGCTAAATTTTTTGGTAAATTCGTTTAAATACCCAATCATTTCAAAGCGATCTCTCCAAGAGGGTTGAACTGAAATGATGGTTGCATCATTTTTGATGAATTTACCAAAGGCATATGGTAAAGAGGTTTTCCCTGTTCCTGATATTCCTTCTAAGATCATGATTTTTGAAACTGCCATACCCGCAATAAAGGTTGCAATGGTTTTTCTATCATAATATAGTTTATGTTCATAGGCTGCATAATCTCTAAATCTGGTGACCAATTGAGATAAGGTTAATTTATCCTCTTGTGTCATTGGTGTTGGTAAGACGGCGTATTTATATTTTTCATCTATTTGGTTAAGTCTAACAAATCGGCTTGTTTTTGGCCTTTGTTCTTTTTTAGTGGTTAGTTGATTTTGATGACTTGGTTTATTGAAATTTTCTTGAAAAGGCAAAGATTGTTTTTTTAGTTTTCTTTCTAACACATTTATTCTATTTAATAAATCTAGTTTTTGATATTCAATTTTAGTGAATCTAAAATATCTTTTTAGTAACTGATAGATTACACCAAGAATCATAAAGATTAAAAATATAAAGATAATGATAGAAAAAATGGCTAAAACCCAATCCATAAACGCAAAGTTTTTAGATGTTTCTAAAAAACTTTTTGCATATTGGATAGGATATCCGATGATTAAATTATAAAAACCTTTGGCAAATCCTTTAATAAGGCCCCATAAGTTGTTTATGAGTTCTTGGAAAAACTCTATAAACCATTGTGCAAATTGTTCCATTATTTTCTACCCCTACTTTTTTTGTTTTTTTCTAGTGTAAACGACTGATTGTTTTTCTCAGCTAAATGCGTAACATTTAAGTTTTTAAATGTTTCTATTTGATCTGTTTGATTACTTTTAACTAAGGTTTCTATTTGGTTTACTTTGGCAAAGTATAATAACTCATGAATCATTTCTGTTTGAGTTAATAAAAGATCGGCCTCTATTTCTATCCTTGAAACATGATACGCTTGAATATCTATATATAAATTAGGCGTGATATCTTTAATTTGATACGAAATTTGATATCCTAAAGTTTTTAACTCAAAGAGATTTTTAATCATTTCTTGTTGGTTGCTAATATGGCTTTCTTTTATTGAAATAATTGTTTGCTCAGGAAGATATTGATAGTTATACATTAATGTTTCTAGTCTTTCTATAAATCCTTCTTTTTCTAAGGTTAAGCATAAAATAGGTAATGTTATTTTTGTTTTAACTTTTTGTGTTTGTAGTTGCTGTAATAAAGCCTCAACGCCCCACATGTTGACCCACGCTTGATCTGATATAGAAATTTTTTCAAGGTATTCTCCCATAGGTACATGATCTATATATACTTCTGGATAAAACTCACTTTTTTCGTCTAGTATCAGTCTTGTAACATCATAGCCCATGATGTTTACCGCACTTTGGGTAAGACTTTGAGTTACATGTTGATACTCTGATGTTATAACAGGTGTGCTTTCTTCACTCATTATAACCTCTCCTAAGTTTCTAGTGGATTGAATCAGCCCTTTAGTTAGGCTATTTAAATCTTTAAAATAGTCTTTAGAAACGGTTTTAAGATACGTTATGTTGATGTTTTTAATAATCGAGACATGATCTTTATAAAAAATTTCAGATGCTGCTTGTTTTAAGGATTCAGCATAGCTTTCTTCTGTGATGTTTGACTCTGGAATGTATAAGATGAATGTGTCTCTTTTTTCTGTTTGAGCTAATTTTCCTCCGTAAGGAAGGTACACACTTAAGTTTTTAGCAACTCTCCTTAAGTATGTACGCACAGTTTGATGATCATATGTTCTTTCTAATAAGTCTAGATTATCTATACTAACTAGATATAAAATATATTTTTCATCTTGTTTGTTTTGGTAATTTAAATAGGATAAAAACTTTTTGAATTTGATGACCATGTTTAATGTTAGCATTTCTGTTTTGATCATTTTTCTACGGTTTTTTAAAAACCATTTGATAAAAATGTAAGATAGAATGATAAAAACAATGATCATGCTTGCTGAGATGATTTGTTTTTCAAACATTGTTAAGTAAAACATATTTTTCCTCCTTGTTAGTATATTAATTCATCAGTTGATTGATTTTTATGACGATTTTTGTTGATAAGTAAAATTAAGACCGTGATGATCCATAACATTATACTTAAGATAAGTAAGACTGTTAAGAGCATATCTGTTTTTGGTTCTTTATTAACGATGACTTTATAGTAGCTTTGAGTGATTCCATCTTCTGCGGTAACTTTAATTAGGATGACATTTTTCCCTGCCTGTAAGTTGTCTACCGACATGGATAATTCATTTGAGCCACTGCCTTCTTGATAACCTTCTATCACAACAATTCCATTTGGATTAAATGTCTCAGCACTTATTTTTAAACTATTTATTTTATTAGAAACGTTGATTTCATAAACATAACGGCTCTTATCAAAGCTGATGGTATTATTCTCAATACTTAAGCTATTTAATTGAGCATTATTACTTGGAATAGCATATCTTGTGATATTTAAGGTGTAGGTTAAAGTTAAGACATTATCTGCTGAGGTAACAAAAATTCTTATTTTCTCTGGATTAATGCCTATTGGGTAGGTGCCAAATCCAGTGACTCTAGCATTTTGATGGTCCATAGCTGCACCGGTGATTCTTACGTTTTTTGTGTTTGAGTCAACGACTACGTTGTATTCATAAGTTTCTGGGTCAAATGTATAAGTTGTGTAGTCTATGGCATCTTCTTCATTGTAAATATCTTTATTTGTTCCTTTTACTATAAGATTTTCTAAAAAGGCATTGCTATCAACATAGTCTATTTCAATAGTGTAGGTGTTGATGTCACCATTTTGCGCAATGACAGAAATAGCAAAGGTGTTTTTACCTAAAACTAATGTTTTTAAACCAGTTCCTTGAATGCTAGATGTTTCACTTGCAACCGCATCAATTTGTATTTGGCTATTACTTTGTTTTGGTCTTGTGATTCTATAGGTATTTGTATTTGGATCAAAATTTGGGACTTGGATACCATCAACAGTTAAGTTGGTTAAGATGTTATCAGTTTTAGCCTCTTCTTTAATGACTGTAATGGTGTATCTCATAGATTCGTGACTGCCTGATTGTGAGACGGTATAGAATGTATAAATGATTTGATGGTTTGATCCAAATTGTTTGATGCCTGCTCCAACCACTTGACCTACTGTTTTAATGTTTAGATTCATTTGTGTGACATGATATGGAACGGTTACTTGATAATTTGTGATACTTTGATCAAACTCATTATCACTTAAGTAGTTTTTGCCATCACTAGCAATTAAATTAACTTCTTGAATTTCAACGCTGTTATCTAAGTTAACGTCTCGATAAATACTGATGGTATATACATTTCTAATGTTTGGATCCTCAGCGATAACCGTTACTTTTAAGATGGTATGATACCCTCCATCTATAAGTCCTTCTAGCAACTGATTGCCTGTGTTAAAGACTGTTGCTAGTGCGTTGTTTGCCTCTGCTTTGATAAAGACTGACATCAGTTCTTTATCTTTTGGTATGTTGATGATGTAATTGAATTTTTGAGGATCAAATTCGCCTTCAAATGCTAAAATGTTTCCATCTTTATCTTTGATGATTAAATTCTTTAACGTTGCGTCTTTGTTTGGTTCTTCACGAATGATGTTGATTTGATATTTTGTTCCTTCTATGCCGTTTTCAGCGATGGCATATACTGTGATGATGTTATCACCTGGTTGTAAGTTTTGGACGAGTCCTACGCCTATTAGTCTAGCTTTTAAATGGCTGGCTGCATCCACTTTTACTGAGGTTGTTTTGTAGTCTACTTTAACTTCATAATATAGAGTTTTTTGGTTAAAAATAGGGTTTAAATCATGATTCTCAACACTTAATGAAGTGATTTGGTTGTCATAGCTTAAACTGTTGATCTTAATTTCATAGACTTGTTGTGATAGATCTTCAGCGGTGACATAGATTTTATAACTGTTGCTGCCTGGTAGTACGATAACTTCTCCTAAATCTCCTGTGATTTTAGCTTTTAAATCATCTAAAATAGCTCCAATGTTGATGTTTCCTACCTTGGTAACATCTACATTAAATTCATAGAAGAAAATATTTGGATCAAAGCCTTCAATGGTTTTTCCGTTAATACTTAAGTCTTTTAATAGACTATTGGTACTTGGCTCTTCTTTGATGATTTTAATGCTGTAGGGACCTGATTTAGAGACACCACTTTTTGATTCAATGGAAAAATAAATGATGGTTTCTTGTTTGGTTAGAGCATAGTTTCCTGCACCAGTGATGATGGCACCTTCTTTATTTGTAATGGATAAAAAGACGTTATCTAGTTGATATGGAACGGTGATGATATATTCTTTTTGACTGGCAATAAAGGCTTGTAGGGCATCAGGATGGCGATCATTACCTAAATATGTGATGTTATTTCCAATTAAGGATAGATCATCAATGATGATGCTATGTTCAGGTGCTATTTGTCTTTCAATAGTGATGGTGTATATTTTTTGAGTTTTATCTTGAGCAGTTACGATAACATTAAATCTATCTGTGGTTGCTCCTTCTCCTGATTTTAGATTATGTAGTTTATCGCCTGTAATGGTGCTTAAACTAGAGTTTGCTTCTGCAACGATGTTGATTTCTGTTGTTTGATTAGAATCTAGGTTAATTAAGTAATTGGTCTTTAAAGGATCAAAGGCTATATTGAAAGGTAAAACTTCATTTGTTTTAACATCAAGTACTTCTAATGATTTTAAGGTGGCGTCATTACTTATTTTTAATATTTCAACAACGTAGTTTTTTAAATCACCATTTTGAGCTTTTACAGTCACAATCACAATGGTTTTCGTATTAGTTAAAGGAGTTACTCCCAGCCCAGTAGCTGTTGCATTTTCTGGAAGTTTAGCTTTTAATTCTATGGTTTGCTTATCTGGTGTAGTTTCTATGTTATGAGAAGCCTGAGTAACGTCTAAAGAGAATTCTTCTCCTCCAAGTACATAACTGAATTCTAATAATTCATTTTCTGTATTTGCTTTTTCTCTTGTGATGGTTAGTTTGTATTCTTTACCTTTGGTACCATCTTCTGCTGTAACTAAAATGATGATTTCGCGGGTTTCACCTTCTTGGATAGCTTGCAATCCTACATTTCTTGTGGTTGCTGAAGGATGGGTTTCTGCTTCTAGGAAAAACTGAGCATCATCATATGATAGAGTGATGGTATATTCATTAATATCTGGATTAAATGTGAAGTTGATAGGATTTTTTAAACCTTTGATTTTTAAATCATAAAGGTTAGCATCACTACTTTTCGGTACATTTCCACCACCATTTTGGCCTTCTTTTTCATAGGTAATAGTGTAGGTAACACTTTGTGTTTTATCCTCTGATGTGGCTTTGATGATTAAGGTGTTTTTTCCTGTACTAATACCTTGAATACCATCTCCTGTGACACTTGCAAAACTATCTGATAGTGTTACTTCAATATTTAAGGTTGTGGTATTGGCAGGTATTTTACCGATGTCATAATTTTTAATATTTTTATCAAATGTAAATGGATAATCTGATATGACAATATTTTCTATTTCAACTTTACTATTGATTTGAAGGATGTTAATGTTATATCTTTCAGTGGTTTTTCCATCTTCTGCTTGAATGATAAGATATACTTGGTTTTGATTTGGTAATAATAAAATCTCTCGTTCAAAATTATGGCTACTAGTTGGTAGTAAACTTGCATGATCATGGGTTGTTTTATAAGTTACTTTGATATTTTTTATATCTCTAGACACTTTTAAGTTGTATGTGGAAGTGGTTGTGTCAAAAATCATTTGAGTACCATTTTTTCCTAAAATGATTTCTCCTTGATCGGTTGTGATTTCAAGGTCATTTAATGTCGCATCATTTGATGCTTCTTGTTTGATGACTTTGATGGTATAAGTTAAACTTTCCTCTTTATTCTCAGCTATGACTTTAAAAGTAATCAAGGTTTCTTTTTGTGTGATGGCATATGTTTTAGCTCCAATGATGGTTGCATTTGAGTCATTGGCAGTTATGCGTAGGTCAAGACTGTTTGTATCATATGGCACTGTCACTTCATAAGTTTCTTTTTGACTGTCAAAAGTGATATGATTGCGGTTTTCTTGATCTAATAAAAGGACTTCATTGATTGAGTAGTCATCGCTATATACAACATTAATGGATATGGTGTATGTTTTTTTGGTTTGTAAATCTTCTGATGTGATGATGATTTCAAATGTGTTTAATCCTTCTTTTAAAATCTTTTTACCTATACCATCAATTTCTCCGTAAGTATCTGAGATTGTTCCATAAATTTCTATTTCAGGGGTCTTACTATTAACATTTGGTAAAGTGTAATGATAGGTTTCTTTTGAGAATGTTTCATTAAAATCAAGCCCTTGCACACCTAAAGAAGTCAGTTCAATCTGACTGTTTTTAATGGTGATGTTAACTCGGTAAGTTCTTTCATATCCTTCGGTATCTTCTGGTCTGACGTTGAAAGTAAACTCATTGAGCCCGTGTTTTAAAATAGGGGTGCTATTTGGTGTGCCTGTTAATGTTTGGTTTTGATGATTTTTTGTTCTTGTGATTACAATGGATTGATAGCTTTCATCTAATGTAATGTTATAGATGTTAGTTTCTGGGTTGAAGATATTTAAAGCGTCTGATTGTAATCCTAAGATGGTTTTTCCATTTCCTGTTATTAAAATTTCTTTTAAGGTGTTATCTTTTGATGCTTCACTTCTTGTGATATGTATTTCATAAATTTCTTCTCCTTGCTGTCCATTTTCAGCTGTGATGAAAAAACTAACCTTTGTTGTTCCTACAGGAAGTCTTGTTGGTAGATGATTAATGAAAGTAACTTTTCCTGGTGTGGTTACATCTAACTTTAGTTGTTCATTTTCATAATCAACTGTAACTTCGTATATGAGTTGATCTTCTACATAGTTTAAGAAGTTTACATCATATAAATTAGTTAATTTGATGTTTGTTACACTTGTATCACTACTTAAAACAATACCTTTGATGATGATGATTTCATACTCTTGTTTGGCATTATCTTC
>JAAYQV010000163.1 GCA_012519065.1 Phytoplasma sp. | reverse complement strand
TCATCATGTTCCTTTGCACTAATGATGAGTTTTTTACCAAAAGATAAATCTTTGTATATTTCATTTAAATAACGATATCCTTGTTCCATAGTTAAACTAGTAGGAATGATGATGAAATTAGCATTTTGAAACATTTCTTTATTTTTAGATGCATATCCAGATGTTTCTTTCCCCGCCATTGGATGATGGGAAATGTAGTCTATACTTTTTGGTAACAGTTTTTCAATTTCAGCAATCATCCACTCTTTAGTTCCGCTTAAATCAGTGAGAACTTGATTTTTAAATAATGATTGATGGGTCTTTATAAACGAAACATTTTCTTTTGGATATAAGGCTAAAATAACTAGATCCGATGTAACAATTTCTAAGATATCACTACTTATAATGATACCATCTGTAACCGCTTTTAAGTTTACTTCAGGATTGATATCATACCCATAAACATCGTGTTTTTCTGATAATGCTTGTGCATAGGATGCTCCCATCAATCCTAATCCAACGATAAAGATTTTCATTAGACAATTTTTTTATCTAACGCAACCGCTAGTTTATTTAACCTTTCTTGCATATGAGCAAACTTTTCAGGTTTTAATGACTGATTTCCATCACTTAATGCCTCTTCTGGTTTGTGATGAACCTCAACAATCACACCATCTGCCCCTACAGCTAAGGATGCTAAAGATAAATCTTCTACCATTTCCCATCTGCCTGCAGCATGTGATGGATCTGCTATAACTGGTAAATGAGAAAGTTCTTTAACAGCTAAAATCGAACTGATATCAAAAGTATTTCTGGTAAATTTTTCAAAGGTTCTTATCCCTCGTTCACATAAAATAACATTCTCATTACCCGATGCCATAATATATTCTGCACTCATTAGCCATTCTTCTATGGTCGCAGAAGGCCCTCTTTTTAATAAAATAGGGGTTTGTGTTTGTCCTAGTGCTTTTAATAAATCGAAATTTTGCATATTTCTTGCGCCAATTTGAATGATGTCTGCATATTTTTCAAAGGCTGCTAAGTGTTCTTTACTCATAAGTTCTGTAACAATAGCCATATCTAATTCATCTGCTACTTTTCTCATCAGTTTTAACCCTTCAATACCTAAGCCTTGAAATGAGTATGGTGATGTTCGAGGTTTAAAAACACCACCTCTTAGGATGTTAGAGCCGTTTTCTTTCACACTTTTAGCGATGATTCTTAATTGTTCTTCTGATTCTACTGAACAAGGTCCAGACATAACAACAAAATTACCATCTCCTATTTTAAGACCGTTTTTTAAAGTAATGACTGTATTCTCCTTTTTAAATGATCTACTTGCTTTTTTAAATGGTGTTGAAATTTTTGTTACTTGAAAAACGCCATCAAAAGCTAAAAGATTTTCTTTAGATAATCCTGATGTATCGCCTATTAATCCTAAAACTGTTATTTCATCACTGCTTGCATCTTTAATTTCAATTGGATGTGTTTTAAGATAATCTTTAACTCTTTGAATTTCTTCTTTTGTTGCTTCTTTTTTCATTTGTATAATCATACTTTATACGACCTTTCTTTTTAAGATAAAAAAATCCTTGGAATCGTCCCAAGGATAATTGTTTTTATCTTTTATTGGTTTACCATTCCTTATTTTTACTGTTATATGAAAAACACATAAAAGGAATGCCGAGCACGCCTTTATTTTAGGTTATAGTAGTAATAATAAGTTTGGATGAATTTCATGGTAAAACCTTCCTTTTGTTTGTAGATATGCTACCACAGTTTTTTTAAAAAGACAACTTTTTTATTGTTTTTCGTCTTTTTCCTTTAATAAGTCTCTAATTTCAGTTAGTAATTGAATATCAGCAGGTACTGAAACTACTGTTTCTTCTACAACTTCTTCTTTAACCTCATTTTCTTGTTCAACTTTTTCGATGAATTGCTTGCGTCTAATTATTAATGTTAAAATTGAATAAATAGAAAATGCAATAATTAAGAACTCTAAAATGGTTAAAATAAAATTACCATAATTAATTTTTACAGCGGCTGTAAGAATAGAGCCATCTGCAGCTAATGTTTCTGGTCTAATGATTGCAGCTAAATCTTTAAAATCAACGCCTCCAATTAAAACACCTATTGGTGGCATGATAATGTCATTGACTAATGATGTAACAATCTTACCAAAAGCGCCCCCAACAATAACCCCAACAGCTAAGTCTACAACATTACCTCTTGAAATAAAATCTTTAAATCCTCCTGTAAAACTTTTTAATCTTTGTTTTCTTTTTTTCATTTTTTTTACTCCTTTTTATTTTATTAATTCATAGAAACTATCTATTGTTTCATAGTCGTTAAAACGTTCTTTAGCCTGATGGCCTTTAGTGTATAGTATGATCTTACTTTCAATGCTTTTTGCGACTTCAGCATCATGCAAAGTATCACCGATCATTAGTTTTTTTGTGTTTTGATACCCATTTTCTTGAATATATTTTTTAGCTATATCAACTTTTGAGTGCGCATAAACATCTGAGATACCCAATATGTCATCAAAAAGGTTTTTAATTTGATAATGTTCTACTTGTTCTATTAAATTATCAATTTTAGAGGCTGATAAAATAACGTTTTTTACACCTTTTTCTTTAAAATGATGTACTGCCTCAATTAAACCTTCATGAAGTTTTAAGTCTAAACTAGCTTTTTGATATTTCTTAATAAACTCGTCTGCAAGGCTTTCAAACGATGTTTCTTCAAAATTAAAACCTGCTTTTTCATAGTATGTTTTAATCGGGAATGTAAAGATTTTTAAATAGATATCTTTAGTAACTTCCTTTTTCCCATGATTAACTAGCATTTCATTAAGAATATTATAACATAAGTCTAGGTCATCTAAAATTGTTCCATTAAAATCCCAAAAAATAATCATATG
>JAAYQV010000162.1 GCA_012519065.1 Phytoplasma sp. | reverse complement strand
CTCCGTTTTTAGTGTTTTTATTATATCATAAGTCTATCTGTGTTTCCTTCTTCTCTTAGTGTTAAGTTTCTTTTATTCTTGGATGTGTGTTATTTTGTCATAGATGAGATTAAACCTGACTCTTTTTATTCAAATGCAATCCACATGACCGGTCTAATTCCACCTTGGTTACTTTGAGTTTCTGGATGAACTGTATTAAAGCTTGTTTTCAAAATGCTATTACCTTGGGTACCAATGTTTCCATCTCCATGAATGTAAACCGATGTTTTTGGATTTTTTCCATGTTACTTCTTCTTTTTGTGATGATAATCTCTTTGGGTAATCATTTGTTGGGTTAAAATAAGTATTTTATCTTCTTTTTTATCATAATTTTTTCCCTTTATATGATACGCCCTATATTATACTGTGTGCCATACAGTATGTCAATCATAAAAAATGTCGCCTTGACGACATTATTTATTAATTATTCCATTTAATTTTTTTTCTGTAATTTGAAAGCTAAGTCCTAATGACTCAATGTTGTTACTTAAATCCAACAGATAATTATTCAAATTAAAGTTGTCATCTTCAGTAATTAGAGTAAAATCTAAGTCTTCAGAAAAGCGATCTAAACCGTAAAATATCCTAAGGGCTGTTCCACCATAAAAAGCAGCATTTTTAAAAAATGAGGTAATAAGATTAAAACACTAAAAATTGGACCGATTGCGGTAGCCAAGGCGGCACCACTGATCCCCATATTAAGAGGATACATAAAAACATAGTCTAATAAAATATTAGATGCCGAGCCTAAAGCCAATGCAGTCATAGCAAACTTAGGTCTTCCATCATTTCTAACCATGCCACCTAGTAGAAAACTAAATAACAAAAATGGTGAAAAGGTGATAATGTATCTTAAATATTATACAGCTTCTTTATGAATATGAGGCGTTGAACCTAATAAATTTGCCATTTGATTGATAAAGACATTTCCAAATAAAACGATCATACTACTTATGAAAATTAAAAGCCAAACAGATAGATTAAATACTTTGTTTGCTTCTTTATTTTCATTTTTGCTAAGTTGATTTGAAATTAAAATGCCTGCTCCTGAACAGCCATTGCAATGGAAAGTAGGATTTCAATCACTGGCACAGAAATAGCTGCAACAGCCATAGAATCTCTTCCTAATCTAATGCCTATGAATATCCCATCGATAATCAAATAAATAAAATTAAATAGTAAACTTAATCATTTGTGGGATAGTATATCTTTTAAATAACGTTTTTGTCTTTTCTTCATACATATTCATCATTCTCCTTAAAAAAAATAGGCCTGCGTTGTGTAACGCGGCCTACTACACATTTTATTACTCCGGCGAGTATATTTTTCATTTGTTTTTAAATGGTTTGTTTAGTCGATTTGATAAAACTTTGATACCTTATAAATTTAATATGGCACATTTGCTTTGTAGTGTAAAAGAAAGATGAGTTCTTGTGATTGCTGTGCGTTTTTTAGTTTTCCAAGTTAATCCAAAATCTTTGTTGTACTTCTCCATTTTCATCAAGAAATTCATTTTCTAATATTCCACCATTTTTAATTATTGATTTAGCAGATGCAATATTAGACTTATCGCATACCATTAATACTTTAGAAATCCCTAGTTTTCTACATTCAATTAATGATAAGCGAATCATTTCAGTAGCATAACCTTTTCTTCGTTCAGATGGTCTTATTCCATCCCCGAT
>JAAYQV010000161.1 GCA_012519065.1 Phytoplasma sp. | reverse complement strand
TTGGACCATATAATATTTCAAAGCTCGTTTTTCACAAACCATATAATATTTCAAAGTCCCCCTTTAATTAAAATATTAAATTTTATTTAGTCCAATATATAGGGTTCACTACATGATAGCTCTATTTTTATTTGACAAAGAATGTACTTCTTATTTGTTTTTCTAATGCTTCATAAATTTCTGGATTATTTAATAAGTAATTTTTAGCGTTTTCTCTACCTTGTCCTATTTTTTCTTCTTTATAGGAATACCACGCACCAGCTTTTTGAACTAGATCAAGTTCTACTGCTAAATCTAGAACTTCACCTACTTTTGATATCCCTTTTCCATAAACAATATCAACACTAGCTACTTTTAATGGCGGTGCCACTTTTGATTTGACTACTCTAATGTTTGATTTTAAACCTATAATTTCAGTACCTTCTTTTAATGCTTCGGCTCTTCTGATTTCTAATCTAACCGATGAGAAGAATTTAAGTGCGCGTCCTCCTGTTGTTGTTTCAGGGCTACCAAACATTACACCAACTTTTTCTCTAATTTGATTGATATATATGACTACAGTGTTTGATTTTGAAATGATACCTGATTGTTTTCTCATTGCCTGGCTCATCATTCTAGCATGTAAGCCCATATGAGAATCTCCCATATCACCATTAATCTCTGCTTCTGGAACTAAGGCCGCTACAGAGTCAATAACTAATAAATCTATGCTTCCGCTTCTAATTAAAGCTTCTGCAATTTCTAATGCTTGTTCCCCAGTATCTGGTTGTGAGATGATAAGATTATCAATATCTACCCCTAATGCCTTTGCATATTGTGGGTCTAATGCATGCTCTGCGTCAATAAAAGCTACGTATCCACCAGCTTTTTGTGCTTCTGCAATCGCATGTAGCGTTAACGTAGTTTTTCCTGAACTCTCTGGCCCGTATACTTCAATGATTCTTCCTCTTGGATATCCACCAATTCCCATTGCAATATCTAATGCTAATGACCCTGTTGAAATAACTTCAATATTTTTATCTGCTTTTGAATCTAATTTCATAATTGAACCTTTACCAAACTGCTTTTCAATTTCTTTCATCGCAGTTTCTAAAGCTTTTGCTTTTTTATCGTCTGCCATT
Organism: Phytoplasma sp.; assembly: GCA_012519065.1. Classification (GTDB taxonomy): domain Bacteria; phylum Bacillota_I; class Bacilli_A; order Acholeplasmatales; family Acholeplasmataceae; genus Alteracholeplasma. The sequence continues at coordinate 3,829 of JAAYQV010000161.1, read as the reverse complement.
GCTACACCTCTATCTTTATTTTTTATATACTTTCTAAGACAACTTCTTTATTCTTAATTAAATACTCTAAGCCTGATATAACAGTTAGAGCAATTGCTAAATAGAATAACACATCACCAATGATGGTCATTAGTGTAAAGTCGTTAAATAATAGCCATACTAAGGCAATCATTGTTGTCATGGTTTTTAACTTACCATATTTTGATGCTGCAATAACTTTTCCCTTTTCTACTGCCAATAATCTAATTCCGGTGACCATGAATTCTCTAATAATCACCACCATCACGGCCCAAATAGGAACGCGATCTGGCATAATAGTCATTAAAAATAAAAAGGCAGTTAGCACCAATACTTTATCCGCAATCGGATCTAAAAACTTACCAAAAGTGGTAATTTGTTGATACTTTCTTGCAATATAGCCATCTAAAAAGTCTGTGGCCGATGCTATAACAAAAATAATGGCAAATAATAGCTGTGCTATACTTAAATTTAAGAAATTTGCCGGTTGATTTAATGCTGGTATATATAATAATATCAGCATGACAGGTATTAATAATACTCTAAATATTGTGATTTTATTGGCTGTTGTCATTTTTTCCCTCTTATCTGTTTATTTAATTTTACCATTAAAAGGTAAAAACTGTTGCTTTTTTGTATATGGTTTGATACAATAGTTTTGGTATTTAGGAGGTGAATGTTGTGGCTAATATCAAACAACAAATCAAACGTAATAAAACAAATGAAAAGCGTCGTTTAAGTAATGCCTCTTTCAAATCTTCAGTTAGAACTGCAGTTAAACAAGTTGAAATTGCTGTTGCTGCTGGTGATAAAGAAAAAGCTCTTACTTCATTAAGTTTTGCACACAAGAAATTAGATAAAGGTCTAGCAAAAGGTATTTATCATACTAACTTCGTTGCTAGAAAGAAATCGAGTTTAACAAAGTTGGTTAATAACCTATAAGATACATCGTATGATGTATTTTTTTTATGCCTTTTCCACTTCTAATTTATTACCATACTGTTTCACATAGGTCACGTGTGGTAATTTCACTCCTGAAACGCCATATTTAGGATTATACCCTATTTTATTTACATAGTGTTCAATTGTGTTCTTTTCTTCTTTTAGTATCTTTAAAAGCTCAAATGTTGCGTAAACATCATCTAAAGCACGGTGTGTATTAACAGCTTTTACTTGATATTTGGCCACGGCACTTTCTAATCGATGAGGATATGCGTGTCGATCTTTGTATATTGCCATAACATCTAGTAAATCATTTGAAATTAAATAATCCTTACGATAAAACTTTTCATACATTTTTTGTAGGAAACTAATGTCAAACTGGATGTTATAAGCAATTAACAAGGTTTCATCATCTATTAGATTTGATAATCTTTGAAATGCTTCTGCTTCTGATATACCATCTCTTAGAAGCATGGCATCTGTGATGTTAGTAATTTCAATGATTTTATCTGGCAAGGGTGCGGTTGTTTGAACTAAAACATTTAATTCTTCAAGAAGATGATAATTTTCATCTTCTTTTTTTAATAAAACTGCGCCTATTTCTATTACTTGGCTATCATGTGGATTAAGCCCCGTGGTTTCAAAATCAAAAATCAATATTTTTTTATGATTGGTCATTTTATGCACTTCCTAACAATAATAATTCTAGTCCTATTTTTTTATCAATTTGACCTGACTTTATTTTATAGTCTAGTTGAGATAAAGAAAATAATAGTTTTTCTAGTTTGTCATAGCTGATAGCTTTTGCGTCTTTAATTAAAAAATAAGCTCTCCCCTTCTTATAGTTAAAAAAGGCTGCAATTTGTTCTTGTGTATATTGTTTTTTAAGTAAATCTTTAGTATAAATTAATTCTCTGGTTCGTTGGGAAATTTGATTAATGATTTTTAACGGTTCTTCACTTCTTGTCATAAGATCTTGAAAGACCTCATATGTTTTGTTTTGGTTGTTTTCAAGCAAGTATTTAGTAAGCTCATAAATGTTATCTTCAACATTTCTACTCACTAATTTAGTCACTAATGATTTGTTGATTTTCTTACTTTCATAACTATACAACTTTAGTTTCTCAATTTCTGCAGATAAGATGTATAAATCATAATCTGTTCTTTCAATTAACTCTAAGATTGCATCTTCATCGATATGCATGTTTTCCTTTGAAAAGGCATTTTTCACATAATTAGGAAAAGCATCTTTTCCAAGAGAATCTATTTCTTCTATGTAAGCATGCTTTTTGATAGCTAAAGTTAATTCGTGGTTTTCCACTAGTTCTTCTATCATGAAGATGAGTTGAATATCTTCACTTGGCTTTTTTAAATAATTGATTAGAAATGCTATATTTTCCTTTTTTTCTTGATACAGTTTTTCTACACTTTTAATGATAATCATTTTTTCATTAGAAAATAATGAAATAGTTTGCAGTTCTTGTTCTAACTCAACAAGTTCTGATTCACTCATGTCATATTTGATGATATCAATATCTTTTTCTTTATGGGCTTCTAAAATTTCTTCTATTCTTTTTTCTACTAAAAAGAATTGTTGGCTTAAAATGACATAAACTAATTCTTTCATACTAACATCCTCTCTAAAATTTATTATACTAAATTTTAGCCTTTTTTGATAGCCTTTTATAACGATATCTTTGATAATTATAAAGACTTTGCTTATAGTAGATAATGCTTCCATTTAAATCTGTTCGATAAACTCTTACTCCTAATCTATTTAGCCTATCTATAACTTCAGGATTTGGCATCCCATAGCGATTATTGTCTGCTACTGAAATAATAGCTATGGTTGGATTAACCATTTTTAAAAACTCTTCTGTACTTGATGTTTTTGATCCGTGATGTGCTACTTTTAAAATATATGCATTTAATTTATTTCCATACTTTAAAACATAGTCTAGCTCAGTTTCTGATTCAATATCTCCTGTAAAAAGGATATATTGATTTTTTATTTTAATTTTTAAGATAATAGAATTATCATTACTAGACTTAAAGTCTTGATATGGACCTAAAATTTGCATGTCAATTTCATTTATTTCTAGTGGCTTAGTAATATATATGGTATTAGGGTGAGTTACTGGATAATCATTATACCCACCAATAACTAATGTTTCTACTTCTATGTGATCTATGATTTTTTGAGCCTCTATAATATGATCTGCATCCGGGTGACTTAATATCATATATGATATCTTTTTTATGCCATTACTACTTAGAAAATCATAAGTATTATAGTAACAATCTATCAAAATAATTTTCTCGTTTTTTTTAATAACTGCACCATCCCCTTGTCCAACATCTAAAAAGACAATCCAATTGTGTGTTAGAAACACAGGGTTTATAACGATGCTTAGACATGCAATGAGAAGATAAAAAGACTTATAGGTTCCTTTTATTTTAAGTATCATGATTATATAAATGATAAATGCGTAAATAGATAGTTTAAAATGTTTTAGTGTTAACAGATTTGTTTCTATGGTTTGAATGAAAGGATATATTTGATTTAGTCTAATATGCATGGGGATAAGTATGAGTATGATAAAAATATTTTTATAGTATTTTCTATATATAGATAAAACGATAAGGTTTATGATACTTATTTGCTGATTCCATTTTAACAAAAAAGGAATTAATAATGTTTCAGAAAGATATTTTTGGTTCGGTTTTAACTGCATCATTATTTTAATTAGAAAAAACAAAAGAAAACCATCTTGATATATATAGAATGGAAAAATGATTAAAATAACTGTAAACGTAAGGTTAGTTATCTCATCTTTATTTAACTCCCAATAGTAATAGTTAGTCATTC
>JAAYQV010000160.1 GCA_012519065.1 Phytoplasma sp. | reverse complement strand
TCATCCAGTTTTTCACCTTCTCGAATACCTATCTCTTTTATCTCTACTCCAGGAAGCATAGCATTAGCCAAGTCAACAATATTAAAGGATGGTATCTTAGAAATATAGGTTTCTCCACCTTTAGATTCTAAAATTGCTTTAAACACTAGTTCAACTCCCTGTTCTAGGGTTATCCAAAATCTAGTCATGCGTCGATCAGTAACAGGTAACTCTGTCTCCCCTTTGTCAATTAGATTATTAAACACAGGTATTACAGATCCCCTACTACCAGCAACATTACCATATCTAACAATTGAAAATTTTGTGCCATCAGCTCCTGAATATGCATTAGCCGCTATAAATAACTTATCTGATACAAGCTTTGTTCCACCATATAGGTTGATTGGATTTACAGCCTTATCTGTTGATAATGCAACAACCTTTTTTACCCCTCTATCAATAGCAGCATCGATAACATTTTGTGCTCCATTTATATTAGTTTTAATAGCCTCAAAAGGATTGTATTCACATGTTGGCACTTGCTTCATGGCCGCAGCATGAATAACATAATCCACTCCATCAAATGCTCTATATAATCGGTCTCTATCTCTTACATCACCAATAAAAAATCTCACTTTAGTCATATCTATTTTATTAACATATTCACTTTTCATCACACTTTGCTTAAATTCATCACGAGAATAAATAATAACTTTATTTGGAGTATATCTGCTAAAAATCATCTCTAAAAACTTTTTACCAAATGAACCTGTACCTCCAGTTATTAAAATGTTTTTTCCGTTTAACATAATATCAGTTCCTCCGTATTGTATTTTGAACATTGAATATTACTACTGTTCATAAATCCTTTAAAACAATATTACACAAAATAAGAACTATTTATTTCACATACTCCCACGACATGGGAGTGCCTTTTTTTAGGTCTTGATTTGACCTTTTTCCGATAATATCCCCTAGATGCTTTGGGGCTAATCCATATCCCGGTCTTATTGAGCGAATGTTTTCTTCGGTAAAAATATCCCCTACTTTTAAATCTTTTACCACAAAAAGGGAACGACCTAGGATCTTATTGTTCTTCTTATCTTCAGTCATGCTGTAATCAACAATTCCTAGAGATTTTTCTGCATCACGTACAGCATCTACCATTTGCTTAAATTCATTTTTATCAAGTGAGAACGAAGCATCCGGCCCTCCTATATTTTTATCTAATATAAAATGCTTTTCTATAACTTTTGCACCTAAAGCTACCGAAACTATAGGTACAGCCATACTTAATGTATGATCTGATAATCCCACTTCTACTCCAAATGTTTCTTTCATGTTTGGTAAAGTCAATAAATTTGCATCTTCAACTTTTGCAGGATATGATGATGTACATTTTAACAGTATTATTTGGTCATTACCTTTTCGCTTACATGCATTAATAGCATCCTCTATGTCCTTTAAAGTTGCTAACCCTGTTGACATTATAATTGGTTTACCCTTTGATGCAATATACTCGATAAGTGGAATATCAATAAATTCAAACGAAGCAATCTTATAGGCTGGTACATTAAGCTCTTCTAAAAAATCAACTGCTGTTTTATCAAATGGGGTTGAAAAAAAAGTAATACCTATTTCTTTGGCATATTCCATCAGTTCTCTATGCCATTCCCATGGTGTATAGGCTTCACTATATAAATCATATAATGTTCTACCATCCCAGATAGTACCACTATCAAGCTTAAAATACTCATTATCACAATCTATAGTTAGCGTGTCTGCAGTATAGGTTTGAGTTTTAATCGCATCAGCTCCTGCTTCTTTTGCTGCTTTTATTGAAGCTTTGGCAATATTTATATCATGTCCATGATTAGCTGATAATTCAGCAATAATAAACACTTTGCTTCCAATTTCAAAACTTTCTATGTTCATTGGCCAACCCTCTTTTCAATTAACGTTCTACTTTGTATTTATTGATAAACTATCAATGGAGCTAGTCTTCAATAAATATCATTTCGTCTAATGTCTTTATCCCCTTAACTCCAGGTTTTACTTCAAAGTCTATTTCAGTTTGTTTTCCATCTAGCATATCTAGCCACCAAATCAAATCTTTGAATCCCAACCTATGCCTGAAGCCCACCGTGCTTGAAAGCCTAGGATTTATCTCAAACACATAAAACCTTCCATTTTCTTTTCTCATCTGAATATTAATCGAACCTCTTAAATCAAAAACTTCAGCAATCTTTTCTGCTATACTTGTAATCAGTTTATCCTCAATGGTTTCAACAAAAACACTCATTCCTCCAAACCCCAATTTCCTATTAAAAGCAATTGATTTTGTATCTTTACCATCAGAGAAAACAGCTACTGTATATTCTTCGTCACTACTTCCAATATATTGCTGTACAACTAGACTATCACTACCTATTGCTTTAACATGATCATATTCTAGCTTACTGTTGACCATATAAATATTTTTAGAGCCACACCCAAAATCAGGTTTTATAATTAGTGGATATCCCAGTTGATCTTCATAATCCTTAATATAGTACGTATCAGGAGTGAGTACATTATTATCATTTAAATATTTAAAGGTCTTGTACTTACTTGTAGCTATTTCAATAATCATTTTATTATTTATCATTAATTTAATATTGTTATCGTCAAAAAAACCTCTTATATTGTTAGCAATTCTAATCTCAGCCTCTGTAGTAGGTATAAAGTGAGTAATGTTATTATTTATGCAAATCATTTTAATAAATTTTATATATTCATCTGTGTCAACATATTTAGGTGCAATTAATAAATCATCTATATACATTGCTCCCTGAACATATTTTGTTATATCACAACCGATAATTTTATCGTAGTGATAACTATCACAAATACATCTTAATATAGAGCACGCAATATCGCCACCAACTGCTGTAATAAATAAATTTTTAGTCATTTTTCTCCCGCCTATCCAATACATTTACAAGGTAGTTTCTATGTTTCTCATTGTTTTCAATGTTATAAACTTTTTCCTTTAATTTATCTTTATTAAACTCAACAGTTCTAAAATCACAGTGCAACGAATTAAAATCAAATATACAGTAACTAAATCCTTTACCATCTCTCGGTTGTCCTAAAGAACCC
>JAAYQV010000159.1 GCA_012519065.1 Phytoplasma sp. | reverse complement strand
TTTTTGCAGCTGGTGATGTGATTGGTGGTTTTTTACAAATATCTAAAGCTGTTTATGATGGGTCTAATGCTGCTAGATTTATCCATAAATATTTAAGAAAAGAATAATTTTTAACATAAAAAAAGCTTAAGTTTATTAAATAACTTAAGCTTTTATTTTTTTATAACGATTGATCGTCTACTTGATTTAAATAAGTTTTAATCGGTTCCATGATTTTTTTGATAGACCCTTGATCAAAAGGATTTTTTAAGTTAGCATGATTAACTAGACCAGTAAAACTTTTTGATCCACCTTGTCTACATAGATCAAGATAACTTTCCCATGCTTTTTTATATTCTTTTTGACTTTCGCTCCAGTATTGGAATGCACATACTTGCGCTAGTGTATAGTCGATGTAGTAAAATGGAGAACCAAAAATATGTCCTTGTCTAAACCAAAAACCACCTTGATTTAAAAAATCATCTTCATCATATTTTTTAAATGGCAAGTATTGTTTTTCTAGTTTTCTCCATGTTTCTTTTCTCTCTTTAGGACTCATTTCTGGTTTCTCATAAACTTCATGTTGGAAATGGTCAACTAATGCGCCATAAGGAAGGAAAGTAACCGCTCCTGATAAATGGTCAAATTGATATTTTTTTGTGTCTTCTAAGAAAAATTCATGAATCCATGGCCATGCTAGAAACTCCATGCTCATTGAATGAATTTCTGCTGATTCCATCGTTGGCCATCTATATTCTGGGATGAGATTTCTACTTTGATAAACTTGGAAAGCATGTCCAGTTTCATGGGTTAAAACATCGACATCATGTGCTGTGCCGTTGAAATTAGCAAATATATAAGGTACTTCATATTTTGGAATGTATGTACAGTACCCTCCACCTGCTTTACCTGGTTTACTATCTAATTCTAACAATTCTTTGTCTACCATCATTTCAAAGAAATCATGTGTTTCAGGCGACATTTCTTTATACATTTTTCTAGCTTTTGAAACTTGCCACGCTCTATCTCCTTTAGGTTTTGGATTTCCTGAAAGGAAGGATAAGGATAAGTCATAACTTTGTGGGTTTGTGATGTTTAATCTTTTAGCTTTTCTATCAGTTAACTCTGCCACGTAAGGCACAACATCTTCTAATATTTGTTTTCTATACCCAGAAACTTCTTTAGATGTATAGTCAGTTCTTCCAAATCTGTCATACCCTAATTGAACGAAGTTATCATATCCTAATTTTTTAGCGATCTCTGTTCTTACCTTTACCATATCATCATAAATACGATCATAAGTTTCTTCATTGGTTTTAAAGAAGTTAGAAACGGCTAACTGTGCCATTTTACGTTTATTTCTATCTTTATCTTGTAAGAAGGGAGACATTTGACTTAAGTTATAAATATTGCCTTCAAATTCTATTTTAGCACCAGCAGTTAGTTTTGAGTATTCTGTTGATAACTTGTTTTCTAATTGTAATTTATCGATGATACTTGGGTCAAATGTTTTTCTCGCTACTTCTGCTTGGTCAAATAATAGTTTCCCGAAAGTTTTTTCTAAGCCTTTTCTGTTCTTACTTTCTAACATTTTGGTTTTGATTTCATGATCTAGTTGTTGAAGATATGGCCCATTTTCATCAAAAAAATGTTGTTCTTCTTCATAAAATGCATCTTTAGTGTCTACGCTGTTTCTAATACCTACTAAGGTCATCATTGAAGATACTTCATCCATTAAGTGATTGTATTTTTCAACTGCTTTAATTTCTTCTTCTAATGTAGAATTTTCTGTAAACATGTTGATATATTCGGTTGCTTCTTTTTTTACT
>JAAYQV010000158.1 GCA_012519065.1 Phytoplasma sp. | reverse complement strand
CAAATTAATGGTGGACAAGCATTTATGTAATCGCAAAAACACTGTGGTAAAAAAAGGATTTTAAGCATTAGGAAAACCCGTTACTATAATGTTTTTATCGATGTGTTAACTTGAAAAAAGAGAAAAACACACACTTTTATGTTATCATATTAGTAGAAATAACCTTATTTATAAGGATAAGATTATGGTGGGTGTAAAATGAGAGGATTAATAATTTTTGAAAATGGTATGGAAGACAGTGAGGGAGTTTCTTCTAAAGCGCTTTTAACAAGAGGTGCTATTAGAGTAGATACTGTCACAACAGAACCAAAAAAAATCATTAAGACAAGTTATGGCTTAAAAATCCATGTAGATTACCACGTGGATGAAATCAATTTAGATGATTATGATTTCTTAATTGTTCCAGGTGGACCATACATTGCTAAAATTTATAACAAGGAAAACAGATTAAATGAAGTGATCAAGCATTTTTATGAAAACGATAAAATGATTGGCGCACTTTGTGCAGCACCAAGATGGGTTGGATATATGGGCTTTTTAAAAGGCAAAGAGTTCACATGTTATCCAGGATGCGAAAATGACGTTTTAGAAGGCAAATTTAAGCCAGGAGCAAAAGTAGTTAAGGACGGGAACTTCATAACAGGAAGAAGTCCAGCATATGTCATTGAGTTTATCTATGAAATTGTAGAAACGCTACTTGATCAAAAAATCGCAAATGCTATCTTAGATCATCTAGCAATTATAGGATAATAAAAATTCAATAGAGCCAAAAGGTAGTCGGTAATGACTAACTATAATGGCTCTATTTTTTTTATGTTTAAATTTTAAAAAAGCGAAATCAGAGGCTTTTAAACACGAATATAAAAGACAGTTAAACAAGAAATGAAAAGGCCTTAAAAAGCCAATAAAGAAGGTATGAAGAGATGTTTGAATAAAAAAAACTCCTTTTATAAGTTTGCAAATAGTTTTGCAAGATTTATAAAAAGGAGATTATTAAGATAAGATTTAAAGTTTATTCAGTTTTTTTCTTTTCAGCTTCTTTTTTTAAGTTTTCAATACGTTGTTCAGTTTCTTTTTTAGAAGCTTTTTCTAATTTCTTTTTCTCTAGGTTAGCCATCATTGGTTTTCTAAAGAAGAGTAAGAATGGAATAACTACAATGAATAAAAAGTAAATTCCACCTGTGTACCAATACCAATAATGGTAAGGTTTAAAGTCAGCCTTAGCATGAAAGATATCTAATTCGGCTAATTCAGAATCTGTTTTTCCTAAAACATCAGTAATATCAAAAGAAGTAGAATGAATTAAGAAGTCATCATCAGTCACAACATTTGGATTATTAGCTTCCTTGGTAACAGAACCTAAATCTAGAAGTGAATATCTAGAAAGTTTATTTTCCTCATTAGTGTAGTAAGCAAATAGTTGCATACCAACAATATCATATGGTTTTTCTTTATCATAGTCTTGATTGATGATTTGGCTATTTGAAATAGAAATAATTGGTCTAGATGGATGAATTGAAAAATACGGATTACCACTAGTGTTTTCATCTAAGATGATAGAACTATCCTCATATTGTGAGTAAAAAACAACAGAGATGAAGTTTATACCATAATTTTCTAGTTTCATATTTTCATCACTAAAGTCAAGTGTTAAGAAAATGCCAGAATCATTATTATCAGGTAAACCAACTGCTAAAGGATACATTAAAAGATCAATCGAAAACTTTTTATCATCTAATGTAGTAACCTCATAACTTAAACTCTTATCTTCATTTAAACGCCCAGTAACTGGCTTGTTTTGAAGATAACCACCACCCATAGAAGCAAAATTTTGTATAGCAACCAAAGGGTCATTTATCT
>JAAYQV010000157.1 GCA_012519065.1 Phytoplasma sp. | reverse complement strand
TTATAACTGCGATGCTTCTTTTGTTAAAATGTGCCTAGGCAGATGGTATAACAAGGTAAAATCCTAGGTAACTGGAGGCCGAAAATATGGTTGGAACAACGGGGTCGGTTTTATGAATAGAGAAAAAATTGCTACAGATATTCAGAATGTTATAATAATTAAGGAAAGAATTGTAGTTAAGGCAGGAAGAGAGCGGGTTATCTTTTCCAACCCGCTCTCTTCCTGCCTAGGATTGCAATTTTTCCTATTGAACAATAATCGCAGTGCCGATATAAAGCTATGGGTATTCAAATGATTTTCTTTCACCTAAATAACTGCATATTAAAGTAATCTTTTATGAAAAACCAGCTAAATTAATTGATAAAGATGAACAAAACTTAAAAAACTGCATTCTTAATAAGCCTAGAAATTCTAGTTTTTAAATAATTACTATTCAGTTACCCTAGGACTCATTCTAATTTTGGTATTGACATTATTCTTTTAAAGTTCCGGCTAAAACAATTAGGACATTTATAGATATCTACCCCAAAAAGTTTTAAAATAATTTGAGCTGCAGTAAGACCATCCAGCGATGGCTTTGGGTAGTTCCTTTTAATGATATTCCGGCAAATAGTTAGTTTTATCTTTTTTGAACGATTACTTAAAATGCCATAATGCCGAATCTTTACAAAGCCTTTAGGCAAAACATGCATAAGAAATCGTCGAATAAACTCTACTGGTGCAAGAGTTACTTGAGATCGCATCCCCTGTTTTTTGTAATCTTTGATGCTAAAAGTAATACCTTTATCATTAATTGTTAAGATTCGGGAATTAGAAATAGCAATCCGGTGGGTATATCTCCCCAAATACCCAATAACATTTTCTGCCCCTTTAAAAGTTTCTTTTATATGAGGTATCCATTCTTTAGAATATAAAAAATCAACTAGCTCTTGAAATTTATTAGGATGCTTAAATTTTAATGAGGATCCCGAAAATATCAACTTACCGGATTTGTAAAGCTTTTTTAAGTGAGCCATAAATTTACCGCGAAAAAGTTTAGAAACAACATAAACAGGAAATAAAAAATCAATTTTAACTGTTTTAAACTTTAAATCCTTAGTAAGACCACCACCCAAGACAATAGAGTGAATGTGGGGATGAAAACTTAATGATTGGCCCCAAGTATGAAGAATACTCATAAAACCAATAGAAGCATTAAGATATTTTTCATCCTGTGCCAGCTCCATTAATGTATCAGCACTCGCTTTATACAGTAATGAATAAAGCAGCCTTTTGTTGGCATAGATTAAAGGATTAAGTTCTTTGGGGACAGTAAAAACTACATGAAAATAAGGCGCATCAATTACCTCAGACTTGCGCTTATCAATCCACTTTTCCTTTACAAGCCCTTGACAGCAAGGGCAATGGCGATTTCGACAGGAGTTATAATGTATCTTAAAATGACCACAATCTTGACAGACAGACATATTACCACCCAAAGCAGGAGTTTTGCACCTCATAATCGCAGTAGCGACCTTGTGCATAGCATAATCTACAGGATACTGGGTTAAGACATCATCATAATATTTTAGAAAAACATCTTGTATTTGGTAGCTCATAGATAGCTTCCGTCGTCAAAGGGACTTTTTAGACTTTTCATGGTTTTAGCCCCTAAATGAACATAAACAAGACTAGAACTTGCAGATTTATGTCCTAAAAGCTTTTGGATAGTAAGCAAATCATAACCCTGCTCGTATAAATGAGTACCAAAAGAATGCCTTAGCGTATGAGCTGTAATCTTTTTGTTCCAGCCAAGAAAGCGACAATGATCTGCTATAAAACGAGATACAGTAAAGCTAACAATAGGGGAGTTTGCCTTAGTGCCTGGGAATAACCAGCCTTTGGGCTTACCAAAAGAAAACCAATACTCTGTTAAAATAGCTAGGGCTCTTTTTGATAAAATAGCATATCTGTCACTTCGTGATTTAGAAGGACGGATATAAATTCGCATATCTTTTCGGCTAATATCATCATAACGCAAATGACGCATTTCGCTAACCCGAAGACCTGAGGAATATAAAAGTGCAATGCATGCCTTATGTTTCAGATTGGGAATAGTACTAATAAAATGATTAACCTCATCAAGGGATAAGATATCAGGAAGTTTAGTATTAAACTTCATATAGGGGACTTCGTATTTATCCCAGGGCTTCCTTAGGACATACAGATAGAAAAAACGAAGTTGTGAAATATGTGCGTTTATAGTGCGATTGGAAAGAGCCTTTGATTGTTTAAGAAACATAAGATAGGCTCTAATCTCTGCAAAAGAAATATCTTCAGGTGATTTTTGGTACGAGAACACCCAATTCAAATAACAATGTAGCATGCTGTTATAGGATTTGATGGTATTGTAAGTTAAATCACGTAACATCAGTAAATCATTAAACTTTTTAAAATAGGCCTTGGTATCGAAAAAAACCATAATTTGAACCTCCAGAAAGTAAATTTAAACTATGAACAGGCAAACATTACTCTTTTTGGGAGGTCCTCGTAAAAAAATAAAATAAAAGTTGTTGATTCCACATAAACATGTTAACATGAACAAAGTAGCAGCACCTCACATTCTGGCATGTTTGGTTGTGGTGACTTAACAATACCTTATATGTGACTGTGCTGCTATATTAAATTTCAACAATATTGGACAAAAAGGTTCTAAAAAGCCATCGCGCAGCGATTTTGTTCAAT
>JAAYQV010000156.1 GCA_012519065.1 Phytoplasma sp. | reverse complement strand
TATATATGATGCAACCGTTATTGAAATAACTTCAATAAAGGTTGCTGTAGTATTCCTTTTGGGTATTATAAAAAAGAGCTGTCTCACAACGAGACAGCTCTTTTTATAAGATAAATGTTGTTTTAATGTTAATAAGACCAAAGGTCTTGTTCCATATTGAACAGTTTGTTTTTTATATTTTCTCCTTCCCAAAGGCCATACAGACCTAATTCATAGTCCCTAATGGCTCTGTCGCTATATACGTTTGATTCGCGGAAAATATAACTGTTAAAAAATCTTTTAAAGAAAATATCGTCAAAAGTTCTTCTTTCGGCGTCATTTTTTGAATTAAATATAGCATATTTTGCAATGATTGGTCTAAACTCTGGGAAATAGATCCAAAATGGATTTGACATTCTTACTTGTGCTTGTTGTCCAGTTGTTTGTGATGCATAATCTACGGAGAAACGTATTGCTCCTAAGCCAATAATTCTAACTTCAATTCTTGAACGTTCTTTGTTAAAAAACCAGTCTTCTTTTACTAACCATTGCAATACTTCTTCAGGAGCAACTTCTGATGGGGCAGTAGGGTCGTTTGGATTTACTCCGAACTTAGCTTCAACATCAGAGATTGTAAGCACTTTTTTGAAATATTCATCTTCGTAAAGTTGTAGAATAGGAATTTTTTCAGATTTTGGATTTAAACGAGGAGATGGGGCTTCAACTCCTTCGACTCTATCTGTTTGTTCATCAAGAAGACCCTGTTGGGCGCGAAGCGCTAATACGGCTAAGCTCATGCGGTCTTCAATTGGAACTACAGGGAAATAGAGAGGATGATTTATCTTTTCGCGCATATCAATTATCCGCCAAATTCTTTTTTTCCACATTACGTCAGACTCATGTAGAAAATAGTATGGAATAGGTTTACGTGCGGGTATGTGCTCCTCGTCATATACTCCAACTCTGTTAAAAGTTTGAGCATTTGTTTTGTTTTCAATTCCTAGAAAACACAATACGAATAATGCAGAAATTAACGTAATGTTTTTCATATCTATATGTTTTTTTTGGTTTAAGTTTATGTGACTTACGTGATTACTAATCATGTAAGTCTTATTATTAGTTTTAATTTATTCTAAACACTAAGGATCCAATATTTCTATCACCGTCAGGACCAGCTGCGATAATGTTTTCAAAAGTAACACGTTCGTTTCTTTGCAACGATCTGATTTTATTAAGAACGCGATCGTTGAATTTTGCTTCATTATTAGCGTCGAAAGAATCGAATCCACTAGCGTCTTTTGTTACTACCGTGTAGCTTTTGACAGTGTATCTAATATTATCCATAATAAAGTTCTCTAAAACGGCATCAACTTTACCTGCATTAAGTAACATGTTTTTCGAAATATTACCTCCACTCAAACCCGCAATTTTAGCTGTAGGTGGAGGAACAGGTAATGTCCTAAACTCCTTATGTCCAACTGTTTGCCTTTTTCCATCAACCTCGACCGCTAATGAAATTTTTATTTTTCCCCCGGAACTAGAGGGTATCACCTCCCAACTACTTCCTTTTTTCTGTAATCGTCCGCTGCCGGTCATTGTTGGGAATAGTTTGTCCATGGGGAATCCTGGTACTGAAACCTCTAATGGATTTGATATCCCAGAGTAAAACACTGTATTTGCTGAGGCAGAAATAATAGCCATTGGCTCATTAACTTGGAATGTGTTTTTGAATGGATATCGTCTGACACTACCGTCTGGTGCAGTCATTTCAATTAATCCACCCCATTCATTAATGCCAACGCGTCTGCTTACGGTTCTGTAAATACCTGCACCGTTTTCAATAGTTAACGTTTGGTAATCACCTTTCATTTGATATTCGC
>JAAYQV010000027.1 GCA_012519065.1 Phytoplasma sp. | reverse complement strand
GCTTTAGTCTCAATGCTTTTAATTCATATCATCAAAAAATATTCTAAAACCAAAAGTGATGCGAGTCTTGCTTTAATTTTATCCTCCTTTTTTGGGTTAGGACAAGTCTTACTTCAAGTGGTACAAAATAAAGGTGCATCATCAGCAGCCGGGTTAAACAAATTTATTTTCGGACAAGCAGCAACCATGCTTAAAACCGATGTTTACTTTATTGCAGGCGTATCATTATTTGTTTTACTCATCATCATTTTACTTTGGAAGGAAATTAAACTACATACTTTTAACGAAGAGTTTTTTGCCAGCTTAGGTTTTTCAAAAAGAATTATGAATGTTTTAATGACCATCATTACCGTGATTGTAGTTGTTATAGGTATTAGAACGGTTGGTGTTATTTTAATGAGTGCTTTAATCATCGCACCAGGGGTAGCGGCTAGACAATGGAGTCATAAACTTCATATCAACGCTCTTATCGCAACACTCATCGGTCTTTTTTCAGGAATCATTGGAACCTATATAAGTTATCTTAAATCCAATCTACCTACAGGCCCTGTGATTGTTATTGTCTTAAGTATCTTTGTGATTATTTCCTTATTGTTTGCGCCTAAAAGAGGTTTGATCAGAAAAACAATAGACTTAAAAAAACATCAGAAAAACATTGAAAAGTACCGTTATTTAATTCATTTATACAGTAATGAAAAAACTACAATAACAAATGAAACACAAACTTGGATTCAAACAGAACATGTTTACCTAAATCAAAATCAAGAACCAAAACTAACAGAAAAAGGGGTCTTTAAAGTAGAAAGCATCTTAAAAGGAGGCAGCCATGTTTGATATCGTTGTTTTATTAATCGCCATTTTCACAGCCATGGCATCTGCTATAGTTGGTGTTTTTTTAGTTTTAAGAAAAATGTCTATGATGACAGATGCCATCAGTCATACCGTTTTATTAGGTATTGTCTTAGTCTATATGATTGTAAAAGACTTATCTAGTCCTTACTTAGTCATAGGCGCTACTCTAATGGGACTTATTACTACCTATTTAATCGAACTTTTAATTAAGACTAAAACCACCAAAGAAGATGCCGCAACCGGCGTTGTTTTCCCGTTATTATTTAGTATTGCTGTTGTGATCATCAGTCTTGATTTTAGAGGAGTTCACCTAGATATTGATGCGGTCTTAACCGGTAACCTAGAGTGGGCATCCATGATGAACTTATACATCATGATAGGTATTTTCATCATCAACTTACTTTTCTTTATTATCTTTTATAAAGAACTTAAAATTGTTAGTTTTGATGCTGCGCTAGCAACTGTTTTAGGTATTAGCCCGATAATCATACATTATTTACTCATGGGTTTAGTATCCTTAACCGCAGTAACAGCATTTGATGCAGTTGGATCTATCCTAGTCATCGCACTGATGGTAGGACCATCCATGACCGCTCTTTTATTTACTAAAAACTTACTAAAAACCACCATCACTGCGATGACAATTGGTGTATTTAACAGTATTTTAGGATACTTTATTGCCTTATTATTAGACATTAGTATCGCAGGTGTCATCGCAACCATAACACTAATCGTCTTTTTAATTGCCTTATTTTTCAATCCCAAAAAAGGGGTTATCACCAGCGTTGTTAAACGCAATAAGCAACAAAAAGATTTTGCGATCATTACCTTAATGGTTCACATTAAAAATCATCAAGACACAGAAAAAGCACATATAGAAACATCGTTAAATCATT
>JAAYQV010000155.1 GCA_012519065.1 Phytoplasma sp. | reverse complement strand
TCTTCACTTAATCCTTGATTCCAATCTAAACTATCAATATAATCTGACAAATCTTCTTCCTCATCCATGAGATTCGAGTTAGATTTTAGCAAACTTTTTATTTGCTCTTTTGTCATCTTTTGTTTACTCGGTTTCATGCTAAGATTTTGTGCAGTAAGCTTCATTATATAGTCATAGTCGATTACAGTAGAGGCAAATAACACAAATTCAAAATCTAATTCTTGAATGTTTTTGGGTGCATTATCACCTTCCTTTTGCTGTATTTTTCGCAATTGTTTTGCAGTTTCTATATACGAACTTCGGAATTCTTGCAAGGTTTCTGTTGGCAAAATGGCTTCTATTGTTGCTTTTTGTTCATTATTTAAGTCAGTATATTGGTCGAGTTGCATTTTAAATCTTTGTACTTCTTTAAAGTTCTGAACAAATGAGATTCTTGCAGCATCACCTTTTAAATTATATACTTCTTGCGGTTCACTAACTAAATTATTCTCATGCATAAATACGCCTAATTTTTCTACAGCTTCTTTGTACTTGTCAATTAGTACAGGTGCAGGGTCAACTAACCAAATTTCTTTAGATTTCTCTTCATTGTCTTCTCCCGAAAATAGAGCGATAGCCTGGTTTACTGCTTCTTGCTGAGAGCGAAAATCTAAGATGTTTCCAAAAGGTTTGGTGTCATTTAACACACGATTGGTTCTTGAGAATGCTTGAATTAATCCATGATATTTTAAATTCTTGTCCACATATAAAGTGTTCAGATATTTACTGTCAAAACCGGTAAGTAGCATATCTACCACAATAGTTATGTCTATTTTTTCTTTGTGAGGCACATCTTTATTACTATATCTTTGGTCTTTTATGCGTTTTTGCACATCTTGATAGTACAAATCAAATTCATTAATATTATGATTAGTTTTGTACTGTATGTTATAATCAGCAATAATTTCCATTAATGCTTTCTTCTTTTCTTCAGGGTTTTGCTGATTGTCCTCTTTCTCTTGTGCTAAATCTTCTTGTAGTTGCCTTATGTCAGCTGCATTTTTTTGACTTTTTTGGTCGCCTTCTGCATTCATTAATTGTGCTGGTGGCGAAAATACGCAAGCAATATGTAGTGGTATAAAATTAGGATTTTCTTCCTGTGCTTTTTCTTGTAACTCTTTAAAAAGCTGATAATATTGAATTGCGTTATTAATAGAAGCTGTAGCTAATATTGCATTAAATTTACGACCATTAGTAGAAGCGTCGTGTTTTTCTAAAATAGCTTCCACTACAGCTTGTTGGGTAATTTCTGTATTTGGTTTAGCTTTTTGTGTACCTTCTGCTTTAAAATAATCAATATGGAATTTTAATACATTCCTGTCTTCTATAGCGTGGGTTATAGTATATGCATGTAATTCTTTTTCAAATATATCGTCCGTGGTTTTATAAGATTCAAATTCTCCTTCTCGGATTTTATACGTAGCATTAGTCGAAAAAATAGGTGTGCCAGTAAAACCAAATAATTGTGCATTAGGAAAAAACTCTTTAATAGCTTTATGGTTCTCACCAAATTGCGAACGGTGGCACTCATCAAAAATAAAAACAATTCGGCTTGTACTTAAAGGTTCTAATCGTTCTTTATAATTTCTTTTGTTTGTGCCATCTAAAGCTAAACCTAATTTTTGAATAGTTGTAACAATAACCTTATCC
>JAAYQV010000154.1 GCA_012519065.1 Phytoplasma sp. | reverse complement strand
TTTTTGCATGTAGTTTTTTTAGATCGATGGGTGGTTCTGTTGGAGCTTTTGATTGATCGAAAGCTTGCGAGGAAGCTGAGATCAATTGATTTTTCCAGTCAATAATTTGGTTTTGATGAACATCAAACTCAGCACTCAATTCAGCAAGTGTTTTTTCTGCTTTAATCGCAGCAAGTGCTACCTTAGCTTTAAAATCATTTGAATGATTTCTTCTTGGTCTACGTGCCATAAAATACTCCATATATTGATGTTTATAACATCATTTGAGGAGCAGAATATCACTTATAGGAGTTGTTCAAATTTACGGATCCATCTCTAGAATGAATCAGGTACTAAGCTAGATAGACCAATATTAAATAGATTGCTCGATGATTCAGAGAATGGGGATACCTTGTTAGTTGAAAGTGTAGATCGCTTATCTAGGCTTTCTCAATCTGACTTTGACATATTGAAAGAACGTATAAAAGAAAAAGGATTGAAGCTAATAGTTGCTGATCTACCAACAACACACATGCTAGTTAGCTCAACCGATACCATTACAAGCTCTATCCTAAATTTAATAAACAATATGCTTATAGACCTACTAGCTACTATGGCTCGTTTAGACAATGACAAGCGTAGAGAGCGAATTAAACAAGGTTTAGAAAGAAGTGGATATAAGCCTACTGGCAAGAAAGCTGATACTGTCAAACATGCCAGAATTAAGGAATTAAACTGTAAGGGTTTAACGAAAGAAGAAATAGCCAAAGCCGTTGAATGTGGTGTTGCTACTGTATATAGAGTTTTGAAAAATGCAGAATAAAAAGAATCTTTCTATTACTTTGATTATTATTTATCTAGCACTACTAGCAGTAAGCATTGCTATCTATGCCTTACTTCAATTGTATGTAAAAGACATTGATAGAGGTACTGCTACCAATCTAATGATATGGTCAGCAACCCTATTTCCATCAATTGCTTTAATTTATACCTTTAACTTTTGGAGAGAACAAAAAGGCAGTGAAGTTCTATCGAAATTATCAGAAGATGTATTTTTTAGACTTACAAATTTAGCAAAAATTCACAATCAAATATATGAAGATCATAGAAAAATTTTATTAGGCAAATTATTAAATAATATTGATATGAGTGAATCAGATAATTCAAAAGAATTATTTAAATTGAATGATATTGAATTAAATAAAATATGTGAAAACATACACTTAATTGGTAAATATACGAAAGATAAAGACTTAGAAAATGCCATTAAGAATATGCATTATGCACTTTCAGTATATGCAGCAAGAAGATTTGATGTATATATAGGAATGAAAGTTATAGAAGAAACTGAAACTTCATCACACTCAATTGCATTTGATACAAATGATAAAAATGAATATTTAAAACCCCACTCTCAACTTGAAATAAGCAAATCAAACTGAAGAGGCGGATTACCAAGTTTTTTGTTGAGTACAAAGCACAGATTGTGTGAAAGAATCTTACGAATCAATCGATGAGACAAATGCCATAAA
>JAAYQV010000153.1 GCA_012519065.1 Phytoplasma sp. | reverse complement strand
TAGCAAAATCATTAGCAAAATTCCGTCCAGCAGTTCCTGTTATAGCAATTGTTGACACTAAAGAAGAAGCACAAAGCCTAGCTTTAAGTTATGCAGTATATCCTGTATTAACCAAAGAAGAAGCAGCTGATAAATTAGCATTATTTGGTTGTGTTGAAGGTGACTTCATCATCAATCTAGAAGATAATAAATTAAGCATTGAATCATTATAAGAATAAACAAAAAGCAGGAAAATAATTTCTGATTTAGTAAGATGTTTGTAGACACTTTAAAAAAAGTGTTTATGAACATTTTTTTTTATAATAGATTAATAATAGAAAAGGAGCGGACGGCGCATTAGGGAATCTAACCATTAGTAGCGATATTGAAGATAAGGCGGGTATGTTAGACAAAGATAGTTTAAACTATATGTTTAATATTAATCATAGTTTAGAAACAACCATCACCGCAGCACAAAATTTGGTAATAGAAATATCCATAGAGTTTATCAATGAACCACGTAATAAAGAAGAATACGAGAAATTATTACAAAGTTCTATTATGATTCATCTTGAATTTCTGATAACTCCGGTGTAAGTCTTTCCCTTACACATTTGAAATAATCTCCCCTGAGCCTGAAGATTAGTGTACCTAGTTCTTCAGGCTCTTTTTTATCTTTAAAACCCCCAAAAGTATTTAAGGTACCAAATATAAATTTTAATGCTATAATATCATAGGAAAGATAGGAGATGAGATACGTGTTACCGACAGAACAACAACTTAATGGCTTAAAGAAAGCACTTGATATTAAAGCAAATAGAAGAATTCAAAAGTTTTTAACAGAGAAAGTAAATCCAGGCGAAATTGTTTTTGCGGGTGACTCAATCATTGAAAACTTTAGAGTAGATGAATATTTTGATCAAACCGTTATCAATAGAGGCTTAGGTGGATATACAACAGAGGACTTACTAAAAGTCTTTGATCAAATCATTGTCCCACTTGCGCCTAAAAAACTTTTTTTACATATTGGTACAAATGACTTAGTATTGCTAAAAGCAACCCCTGATCAAACCATTATCAATGTTTTAAACGTTTTAAAATATGCTGAAGAAAAACTACCAAACACAAAAATATACTATTTTTCATTAACGCCTGTACTACCACTAACCAATAAAAAAACCAGAGCACTTTATGTAGCAAACAGAACCAACGAAATGATTGATTATATTAATGATCAGCTAAGAAAACAAGTAGAAAACTTTATTGATATTAATCCTGAATTAAAAGATGGTTTGGGTGTTTTAGAAGAATGGTATACAGATGATGGTATTCATTTAAACCATTATGGATATTTAGAAGTTGTAAGAGATATTAACAAGTATTTAAGAGATGACCTTTAAGTCATCTTTTTTTTACTTTAAAAACAAGTAAAAATATAAAAGCTTCCTATTATTAAAATAGTGGAGGTGATTATTTAGCATACATTAGCAAAGGACCTAACTTATTTTCAAAAAAAACAAAAAGAGAATGGCATGAGAGTTTTTAAAAGAAGTATCTTACTATTCTGCACACTGATTTTAACATTTTCAATCATAAGCACATCTATACAAACAAAATCAAGGTTTTTTGTTTCTGGGAAAGCAGATGATTTGGTGTCATATTATGGTATAAGTAATCAAGTCACTAAAAGTCATATAGAAGAATATATTGAGGTTATGAATGTTTGGGGATACCATTCATATATTAATGCCAGTATGATTTCAAATGTATTTAATGGAAACATTACAACCCCAATTAAAATAAACGACTGATCATAAAGGTTATGCTCCTTAATTGGAGCATAACCACTAATCAAAGGAGGAAAAAATGAAAAACAAAATCATATGGCCTATTTTAATAGGCATAACT
>JAAYQV010000152.1 GCA_012519065.1 Phytoplasma sp. | reverse complement strand
TGATTAGGATATAATCTTAGATAGTTTTGTAAGATATTAGCACCATTAGAAAAACCTACCAATAATGTTTGTTCTATGTTGATTTGATGCTCTACTATGAGTTTATTTAAGAGCACATTAAGTCTTTCGGTTTCTTCTTTTAAACTATTTAAATCATATTTTCCTAATGAAAAACGTTTGAAAAAGCGTTTCATGCCATTTTCTAAAATATTACCTTCAATAGATATTAAATTGGCTGTTGAGTCAATAAAGTTTCCCAAAGGTAACATGCCTTTAGCATCGCCACCGGTTCCATGAAATAAAATAATCGTTTGTTTACTACCTTTATTTTCATATAGATAATTCATTTTTACCAATCCTTTTTAATAAATCTCTTAAAACTTCTTTTTCTTTTTTGGTTAAATTTACTAGTATTTCATCTAAAAATTTATAATGTTTTTTAAGCATTTCTTTGGTTTTAAAATAGCCCTCATTGGTTAGAATAATTTGAAAACTTCTTTTATCTACAACATCCTTAGTTCTTCTAATGAAGCCCTTTTTCTCTAGTTTATCCAAAGTATATGTCATACTACTATTTGGTACTAAGATTTTTTCACATAGTTCTTGAACAAATAGTGCCCCTTTTGAGTATAAAGCTTCTAAAACTCCAAATTCTGTGATGGTTAACTTATATTGAGATATATTGTTTTTAATTTTTTCTTCAACCGCTTTTGTAGCTTTAAATAAAACGGTGACTAAGTGTGCTTGCTCCATTAGAAATACTCTTTATCATATGTTTTATTACTTCTTATGGTATCTATTGGTCTAACAACACTTTCAACATAAGTTCTTTGATTTCTGTATTTTGGAGGGAGCGCAAGTTTTTCACCTAATGTCTCATAGTTTTCTTCATCATCTATAAAACCAGGGCCATCTGTTGCAAGTTCAAATAAAACGTTAGGATACATTCTTGTGTATACAGATTCAAAATAAAATCTATCTACCAGTCCTGATGTTCTTGCTTGATACATTTTTAAAGCTTTATCCCATGTTAGTAACTCTTCTTGGTCTGATACTCTAAAGGCAACATGGTGTACACCGCCATAACCTTGCATGGCATCAGGCAGTATTTTACTTTCTTCGATAATGACCATACCACCATTACCACCTTCTCCCATTTCATATGAATATAAACTACCCTCTTTACTTGTCTTTCTCATTTTTAAGATGTTTGTAAGTATTTTATCCATATAATCTAAGTCATTTACTGTTATGTAAACCGGTCCAAGACCTGTGATAGCAAATTCATTTGGAACTGGTCCTTTTAACCATGGTTCTCCACTTGCTATACCATTATTTTCTTGATCTGAAAAAAGGGCATATCTTTGGTCATCAAAGTCTGAAAAATAAATGACTTTTCTCTGAAAGATAGTTTTAATATCACTATGTTTCACTTGATAATGTTCTAATCGTTTTTTCCAATATGTTAAAGCTTTATCATCTGGAACTCTAAAACCAGTTCTTGATATTTCATTGTTTCCAAATCTAGCTTTTCTAATACCTTTGAAGTCAAAAAAAGTCATATCTGTTCCTGGATTTCCTTTGTCATCTGCAAAAAACAAATGATAAGTATCTATATCGTCTTGATTGACTGTTTTTTTAACTAATCTAAGACCTAAAATATGTGTGAAAAAATCATAAATTTTTTCAGCGCTGCTAGTCATAGCAGTAACATGATGAATCCCTCTTAATTCCATGTTTCCACAACCTTTCCTTTTTTGATAAATCCTTCTTCCTCATTGCCATCTTGATCTACTAATTTAACTTTTTCAACCATATTTCGAACCCCACCTGTGACAGATGCCACATACTCTTTTCGTAAAATAGCTCTTCTTTCTAACTCAGCTTCTGTTAGGCCTTCTGTTTTAGCTTTTCTGGCTAGTAAGTTAATTTCATTTAAAAGTTCTCTGTGTCTAAGACTAGATTTATAGCTTTTCATATCTATATAGTCATATTTAGTTAGCTTAGTGACTTCTTTTACTTCCAGTGGCATTAAGTGGTCAAATGTTTCTTTAGGTAAATTTTGGAAATGTGGTGGTATTAAAAAAGTTTTTCCTAAATCTTCAACCTTTTCTTCTTGTATCATGCCTGGTTTTTCTGTTGCAAGTTCTATTAAGACATTTGAAAATTCTTCAAAATATATGGATCTAAAGTATTTTCTATCTTTAATTTCAGAAGGTAGTAAACCTATGTCTCTAATCTTTTGATCCCATTGATCCATTTCCTTATCTAACACTGTTAATGCTAGATGGTGTACAGTTCCTATAGAATTATTTCCTCTATCTTGTGTTGGTTTATAAATCTCTATATAGCGCCCTAATACATCAGATGATATGAGTTCATATCTTTTATATAAACTAGACTCTTGTATAAATTGATATCCAATAGCTTTTAGGAAATCTTCAGTCTTAGGGTTAGATGCGTTAAGTACAACGCTATAAATACCTTTGATCGCTACTTCTTTGGTGACCCCATTGAATTCAAATACATTTGGGTTGCCTTCATTGGTTTCTAATAACTCTATTTCAATCCCATCTAAATCTTTAAATGTTAAATAGTTTTGATTGAATCTTCTAATGATTGAGTAGGATACTTCAAACTTAGTTAAACGATCTTGCCAAAATTTAAAACTATCAACAGGCACTGCTAATGTAATGGCTCTAACTTGACCATCTCCTAATATGCCTGGTTTTGCTGTTGGGTGTGGGAAGAAAGTGAGTAAACTTCCTATTTCTGCCTCATTTGTTCCTAGTGTAATATGATATTGATTTGGATTATCAAAGTTTAATGTTTTCTTTACTAATTTTAATCCTAATAATCCACTGTAAAAATCTATAACTTCTTGACCATGTCTTGAAATCATTGATATGTGGTGTATTCCGTGTGTTTTCATAGCTTCATGCCTCCTAATATCTACATTATATTTCGAATTCGAAATATATTCAAATCGTTTGCTTTTAAAAATTGTTTTTTAACTTTTTTTGATGTATAATAATTATGTAAGCGCATAAATTCAAAAAAACTAAAGGAGCTGCTGTATGAAAAACACAAAAATTGATCGCTTCATTGATAAACTAATGAATGAAACAAC
>JAAYQV010000151.1 GCA_012519065.1 Phytoplasma sp. | reverse complement strand
GCAATATTAATTTCTTCTCTTGATACATTAGGGTTTATAATTCTAATATTTTCAGCAACACTTCCACTAAATAACTCTACATTTTGATTAACATAAGCTACTTTACTTCTTAGCGACTCAAAGTCTAGTTCAGTTACTTTTATATCATCCAAGAATATCTCGCCATCATTTGGCTTCCATAGTCCTAGGAGAAGTTTTGCTATTGTAGTTTTACCACTACCAGATTCCCCTACGATTGCTACTCTCTCTCCTTTATTAATATTAAAACTAATATTTTTTAATACCGGTGCTCTTGTGCCGTAAGAGAAAGTAACGTCGTCAAATTTAATATTACCTTTTAAATTATCAATTGTTTGTTTCTTTTCTTCTTGTTCTTTTTCAACATCAAAAATTTCTGATAGTCTCTTCATAGCTATTTGTGATTCTTGTATTTGTAGTTGAAGTCCAACCATTCTTCCAATTGGATCCATAAACATACCAGCCATTGAAGTAAAGGTCATTAAAGCTCCTAAAGTTAAATCTCCACCCATAACTGCAGTAGCTCCTACCCAGAGCATTACTATATTAATAACAGTTCCAATTAAGCCTGAACTTGATTGTTGAACATTTGATAAAACTCCAACTCTATATCTGGTTTTTACAGTATCAATATAATTGTTTTCTATTTTTTCCATAACATCAGTTTCAATCGAATTAGACTTAACGGTTTCAATTCCTCTTAGTGACTCAATTACTGATGAGTTTAGTTTGGCACCTTGTTCCATTTGAGTTAAGTTTATTTCTTTATATGGTTTTTTAAAGATATAAACTAAAACAACATTTATTATTGTTGCAATTATAACAATTACAAATAATTTAGGACTCATCAAGAAAAGTACCACTCCAACGACTAATATCATCACTAAATCAATTAGTATTGATAAAGCGATGCCTGTAAAAACATTTTTAATAGTTTGTGCGTCACTAAACCTAGTTAAAATATCTCCTGTTTTTCTACTACCAAAGAAACTCATCGGTAAGCTAAAAATATGATTATAATATCCTAGTGTTAAGGGGATATCTATCTTTATTGAAAGTCTAAGTAATATATGAGTTCTAACTGCTCCAAGCATAATATTAACAACGGATACTGCTAAAAATCCTAAAGCAAATACCGTTAACTGATTTGTTAGATTATAAGGCAATATATCATCAATTAATATCTTATTAAAGTAATTTGAAAATATACCTAAAATAGTTAAAATTAAACTTCCAACAATTGCCCATATAAAGTATTTTTTGTGTGGTGATAGTAATTTAAAGAACCTTTTAAACATGCCTTGTTCTTTTACTTTACCAGCAACAAATTTATCATTTGGTTTTAACAATATAACAACACCATCATATTGTTTTAAAAACTCATCTTTTGTTATTACTTTATTTTTATTAGATGGATCATTAATATATAACTTATCTTTCTTAATCTTGTATATTACAATAAAATGACTAAGTCCATAATCACTTATCGTATGAGCTATTAATGGAAGTGTTATTTCTTCTGTCATTAAAGAATCTAAGCTAACTCTAACTGCCTTTGCATCAAAGCCTAAATTAGTTGCTCCTGTAACTACTCCATTAACATTAGTACCTTTAATATCCGTTCCTAATACATCTCTTAATTTTGTTATAGTTGTTTCTCTTCCATAATACATTGATATAGATGCTAAACAGGCAGCAGCACAATCTGATGCATCATGTTGTTTTACATAAATGTATTTTGACATAATAACCCCCAATTATATTTCATACTTCTCCAACCCACTCTAAATCACCAATAGCATCAGAATGTTTCTTTGAGATTCTTTCTGAGTAAGTATAGTCATCTTCATTAAAATTTGTATCAAACTCTACACTTTCTACTAATTCATTCATAAAAGTAATGTTATTATTTTTATCTTTAGTATTCATAAATGTTATACCTCCAACTAGTATTATTAAGATAATTATAATTTTCTTTTTCATGTTAATTCCCCTCTTTCCTTGTTTTAAATCAAGTTTAATAGTAAAATGCATATAAAAACAGGGCACATGTGTCACTATTTGAGGTGAAAAATGAGAAAATATGACCAAACAAGCGAAATTGTACTATTTATTGAAAAATTAAGAAGTTTGAGAAACATTACACAAGAAGATTTTTTACACGATATAGTTTCACTTAGACAATACCGTAGATATATTAGTGGTGATTCAACAATTTCATATTCAATCTTGGAGCAATTAGCTAAAAGATTGGGATTTGAAGCTAATTTCATAATTACAGAATTAGAGTCTGAAAAAATTAATCAAACAACTCAAGTGAATGATTTATACAACTTTGTTGTAAACAAGAAATTTGATAAAGTAAATGAACTTTTAACTAAAATTGATGAAAAACATTTAATATCTAATAATGACAAACTACTTTATCTTCACTCAATTAATAAACTTGATTTTTTAAAAGGAAATTCAACCGAGCTAATAATAATCAATAAAACAAAAAAATTGTTTGATTATGAAAAGTTACTTAAAAAAAGAGTTCTTTCAACTTCAGAACTCTTAGGACTTATTTCATTTTTTAAGTATGATAGTTTTAAAGATAAAAACGTTATAGCTAAAGTTCTAGCATCTTTTTTAGATAATAATATCACCATTGTAAGTGGAAACAATATTAGAGTAGTTGCATTAACATTAGCAGAACTCTCTAGATATTTTAGTATTATTGAAGATTATTCAAATATGTTTTACTATGCTAATGAAGGAATTAAGTATTCTAAAAAAGTTCGGTCATCATATATATTAGATGCACTATATTATTTATCAGCTGCTGCATTAGATGAATTAGGTCGATATGATGAGAGAGATGAATACATATTTAAATGTTTAAATTATCTACTCTTAGAAGGTAACAAAAATAAATATATTCATTATACTAATTTATTTAAAGAATATTTTAAAGTAGATTCAGAGTCTTTAATAATAAATAAGTTAGAAAATTTCATTAACAAATAACAAAAAACTATAGTTCGGTAGTATTAGAACTATAGTTTTTTTAATATAAATATTATCAGTTTAGATTTTATAATTGTAAAAACACCTTGTGTTATAGTTGATATTTTAGGTTCTACATCTGATTTTAACTTGTTTATCTCAACACTATATCAACAATACTTCAAACATATATCAAACATACTTCAACACTACTTCAATTTAGGCGTGCACATAGATTATTGGCTTGAACTGATACCAAAAACCTGTACTTAGTGTAAACTAATATATATGCAGGAGGGATTATATGAAAGATAAAAAGAAAAATAATAGACTATGGAGCGGAGAATTCAAATTAAAGGTC
>JAAYQV010000150.1 GCA_012519065.1 Phytoplasma sp. | reverse complement strand
GGTAATTCTATAGGTGATTGCATCATCCATTAATGAGGTAATGACTGTGTTGCTTGGTAAATCGATAACCTCTGGTTGACTTTCTGCAAAGTCTTTAAGAAACTGAGTAAATTCTTCTTGTTCAAATACAGTGATATCAAAGGTTGGGGATACTTTGAATTCTACAACTGCTAATGATGGGTTAATGCTAAAGTTGATGACAGTTTTAATATCACCGTTATTAATTGTTATCACTTCTTCACGCCAGTTAATTATTTTAGTTCTTCTAAGTCCTATGTCTGTAATAACGCCTTTATGACCGTTAATTTCTACTTGATCATCTATGCTAAAGGTTTTTTCTATGATTAAGAAAAATCCATTAATAACGTCTTTAATTAATTCCTGGGCTCCAAATCCAATAGCAAACGCAGCGATTCCGGCTCCTGCAAGAAGAGGCATAACATCAATACCTATTTCTCCTAAAATCATAATTGCTATCCATACAATAAACAACGCTCTAAATAGGTTATTAATCAATCTTCTTACAGTCATTACTTGTTTTGTTTCATTTTCTTCTAGTTTTTTAAATTTTTTAGAAAATATTTTAACAAATAGCATAGCTATTTTTGCTAATAATAACCAAAAAATAATCATAATCAGTGATGTAAATAAATCAGATAACGCTGTGTTATCATTTAGTAAATGCAGAAAAAGCTCTCTTAAATATTCTCTTAATTGTCCTGATAAACTCATTTTAATACTCTCCTTAATCTTTTAAAAATATTTTTAATTGCTCAAATGTCATTTGAGCATAGTTATTTCCATCTTCATGAATAGTTCCTAAGTTAAACTGATATTCATGCGTTAACTCGGCTTCATAAAAAATATCTGTTACTTCTATCCCTTTTTCTTTCATTTTAGTCACAAGCTCTTTTCCTTGTTGCTCAAATGAATATTTTTTTCCATCTGTTAAAAATGTTTTTGGAAATGCTTCTGTTAAATAATCTTTAATGGTTAGTTCATCCCACTTATTACTGGTTTGCCAGTTTTTATCCCCTAAATAGGCTGTTCCTATTCTTTTAGCTAAAAAAGAGACGATATTATTTAAAATAGAGGTTGGTGTTTTTGTGGTTTTAAACATATGACTTAATGTTTGAAAGTCATATGGTCCGCAAAATAAAATAACTGAATCAATGTAGGAAGGATTAATCATTGGAGTAATCTTAACTAAATCTGCATACTCTGGATTGGTTTGAATAAGCGTGTATTGTGCAATGATATGTGCCCCTGCAGAATCTCCTGCTAAAACAATGTTTTTAGTATCAATCATCGAATATTTTTTAGCATTTTTTTCTAAATGTTGATATAACTCATTAATTTGGATCAAAGGCGTTGGATATTTAGCCTTTGGTCCTAGTTGGTAATTCATGTTAACTATGGCATAGCCTTGATTGGCTAAAACGACCATATACTCTTGAACATCTTTTTTATCTCCTGCGATAAATGCACCACCATGTACCCAAATAATGGTTTTTAAGGCTTGATTGGTTTCTTTTGGATAAATGATGTTAAATGTATTTTTACCATGATTAGATTCGTATGTATATTCTTCAGAGACTATAACATTGTTTTCAATAGATAAGTAATTTTCATCTCTTTCATAACTAGTTAGACTAAAAGCCCACCTGGTTGCCCATACGCTTGGCCATACGGATATGTATGCTATAAAAACGACCATAAACATAATAACTACTAATGATAGTAACAAACTGAGGATGATTTTAAAAAATTTTATCATGTATAACCTCCAATAATATGTGATTACTACTATTTTAGCATAATCTGTGCATATAATCTTTTAAAACCTTTTACCTTTTTTTATCTTTTTAATGTAAAATGTATATGGTGATAAATATGTATGCAAAATTTGATGATTCTTTTAAAAAAAATGAGGGTGGTTTAATTAATCACGATCAAAAGGAATCTTATAGAATTAATAAATTTATATCTGATACCGGTTATGCTTCGCGTCGCGAATCAGATCGCTTGGTACAAAGTGGTGTGGTTACTGTAAACGGTGTAGTGGCACAAACAGGTATGCAAGTTTATATGGATGATGTAGTTAAGGTGAATGGAAACTTAATTAAGCCTTTGAATCATAAGGTTTATATTGCTTTAAACAAGCCTGTTGGTATCGAATGTATTACTGATACTACTAAGAAAGGTAACATCGTTAGTTTTATGAATTATCCGGAAATGATTTTTCCTATTGGTCGTTTAGATAAAGACTCTAGTGGCTTAATTTTACTGACTAATGATGGTGATATTGTTAATAAAATTCTTAGAGCTGAAAATGACAACGAAAAAGAGTATTTGGTTACAGTGGATAAAACGATTACACCTCTTTTCTTAGAACAAATGGAAAAGGGTGTTGTGATTTATAATCCAGTGGCTCATAGAAATCAAAGGACTTTGCCTGCTAAGACTTTTAAGTTAGATGATTACACTTTTAAATTAATAATTAATCAAGGGTTAAATAGACAGATTAGACGTATGTCACAAGCCTTAGGGTATCAAGTTAAAGACTTAAAACGTATTAGAGTGATGAATATAAAGTTAGATGATTTAAAAGATGGTTACTGGAGATATTTATCTTCTAGTGAGTTAAAAGATTTAAATAAAAGTTTATTGAAATGATAAAAGTCGCAATATATGCGACTTTTATTTTCTTTTATAAATAATATCTAGCTTATTTTTATTAAATAGTAAAATCATGGATGTCATATTAATAATGAAAAAACCAAGAAACATGATTAGTAAAATAGTTATAAAAGATGCCATATCACTATAATAGATTAAATATCTATTATGTTCAGGGGCACTGAAAAGAATTTTATTGATCACTTGATTAATAGCAACCCCTATAAACGACTGGGC
>JAAYQV010000149.1 GCA_012519065.1 Phytoplasma sp. | reverse complement strand
CCTAATACTAAGTATCCTGATCCTATGATCAGACTTAGCATAGATACTGCCCAAATGGTTCCTGCGGTTGTGATTCCTCGGATGGTGTTGTCATTACTTTTAAGAATAACACCTGCACCTATAAACCCAACGCCTGTAACAACTTGTGCAATGATTCTTTGACTTTCTGCGTGAACGGCTATTCCTTGAAAGATGAGGTCTAGTTGACTTTCATAAATAAATCTTTGCATAATGGCTACGCCTACGCTTGCAAGACTTACTAAAAGGTGGGCAGATAGACCTGCTGCTTTTCCTACATTTTGTCTTTCTAAACCAATGTATCCTGCAATAAGAAAAGTCATGGCCATTGGGATGATGATTTTCATTAAAAGGTCCATCCATGAAAGCCCAAAATCTTTGATCATATCTAAAGGGTTTTCTGTTAAAAAACGTAATACTTCCACTTTCTTTTATTCTCCTTTTTCATAAATTTGATTAAAGGATACTTTTTTATCTTTCTTTTTGTATCCTAAAATAGCTTCTAAATTAACATTTTCTGTTGCTTTAAAAATAGATTTAGCTACATCTGGATGTGTTTGTTTCATTTGTTTGATTAATTGTTTCATTTCTCTTCTTTTGGAAGATGTTTTTTCTGCAGCTACTGTACAACCACAATTCATGGCTTGTATGCCACTATATTTTACCCATCTGATGATGTCTTTTTCTTCTACTAGAAAAAGGGGTCTGATGAGTTCTATGTTATCAAAATTATCTGCCTTTACTTTTGGAACCATGGTACCAAATTGTCCTCCGTAGAAGATGTTTAAAAGGGTTGTTTCAATGACATCATCTAAATGATGACCAAGTGCTAGTTTGTTACATCCTAATTCTTTGGCTTTGGTATATAAAAAGCCTCTTCTCATTCTTGCACACATGTAACATGGGTTTTCTTTGGCTATTTTCTCTACTACTTTAAAAATGCCTGAATCTTCTATTTGAACATCGATGTTTAGATGTTGGCAATTGGCTAATAATTGGTCTTTATTGATGCTTTCAAAACCTGGGTCCATAGAAAGAAAATAGACTTCAAATGGGAATTTGTTATGTCTTTTTAGTTCTTGGAAAAGTTTTGCCAAAAGCAAACTATCTTTTCCCCCTGAAATAGCAACCGCTATTTTATCGTTTGGTTCTACTAAGTTATAATCGTTAATAGCTTTTAAAAATGGGTTGAAGATTTCTTTTTTATAGGTTTTTATTAAACTTCTTTCTATTTCTTTTACGTCTAATAAAGGTTTTGTAACTGTGATGGCTTCACAAACATTCATTATATAACCTCTTTTACCGCCTTGATGAATGGTTCTAGTTCATCCCAAGATAATAGGGTAGCTCCACTTGCTTTAGCGTGTCCTCCACCTCTAAATTGGTTAGCAACTTGATCAATATCAGGTCCGTTTGATCTTAATCTTACTCTGATTTCACCATTTTCTTGTTCTAAGAAAATAGCCCAAACAGGGTATCCTTCTATACCGCCTAGTGTATTAACAACCGATGCAGCTTCTTCTTGTGTTAAATGATATTGTTTTAAAATGTCTTTTTTTACTTTAACATAGATAAAGCCGTTGTCAGTAATAAAGTTTTGGTAAATATATCCTTTATATCTGATAACATCTAGTGATTCTTTACTTAGGTGAGCATCTATTTCTTCAACGTCTGCTCCACTATCTAATAACATCCCTGCAAGTTCGTGAGTGAGTCTACTCACTCCTCTATATTTAAATCTTCCTGTATCTGTTAGGATACCTGTATACATGGCAATTGCGCCTTCTTTAGTGATTGGCATATTAAATGTTGTTGCAAAATAAGCAATCATTTGGGCACATGATGGAAAGTTGGTGTCTACCCACTGGTAGTCACCATATTGATCAATTGGAATATGATGGTCTATTTTAATGATTTCTTTTCCTAATTTATATCTTTCATCACTAATTCTTTCTTCTGTTGCAGTATCTACAACAATTGATAATGCACCATTGTAAAGATCATCTGAGATAATATCGACTTTTCCTACAAAATCTACAAAATCACTGGTTTGACCAACAACATATACCTTTTTTTCTGGATATGTATTTTGGATGATGTTTTTTAAACCAAATTGTGCGCCGTAGCAATCCCCATCTGGTCTTTTGTGTCCATGAATGATAATGGTTTGATACTCTTTAATTTTTTGATAAATATGTTTCATTTTTTTTATTCTCCTGCTCTTATATTTAAGTCATTAATGACTAAGTCTACTTCTTCCCATGTTTTTAAGCTGGCCCCGCAAGCAAAGTTGTGTCCACCTCCGCCATATTTTTTAGCAATATCCACAATGATAATGCCTCTTGATCTAAATTCACCAATGATGACATTATTTTCTACATCCTCTGTAAAACTGGCCCAAATTTTTATTTCTTCAATTCCTGCCATTTGATTAACCATACCACGACTAACTCCTTGTAAATCAAGTCCTGAAGCGATAATTAAATCATGGGTGTTTTTACGGTATGCAACGTTATTTGAAGTCAATTCAAATGTTGAAAAAAGGTTTTTAGCTTGTCTTTTTGAAAGTGGTTCTGTGTATAGAAAATCATATAAATCACTGATTTCTGGGTTAAATTGTGTGATATATGAAGCCATTAGAAAGGCGTGTGATGCAGTTTTAGGTGATATGTATAAAAACCTACCTGTGTCTGTTACCATTCCTGCATATAAGTAGGTTGCTGCTTGTGAGTTTAGTATGTAGTTTCCTTCTTTTAAAATTTCAACGATGGTCTCACATGCTGAGGTATATTCTGACCTTTGATAAAAGTAGTCACATTCAATATCTGTTGGGTTGGTGTGATGATCAATGATGATAAGTTCTTTTGCAAGCTTATATCTTTCATCTGATACCATATGGCTTACCGCAACATCCACGATAATCACTAAAGCATCTTTATATATATCATCTGATATGTCATCCATTTTTGCTTTATAAGACATGTTATTTAAGTCTCCCACAGCATAAACCTTCTTGTTAGGGAAAGTCCCTAGAATCGCTTCTTTTAACCCTATTTGAGAGCCAATAGCATCCATATCTGGTCTTGAGTGTCTGTGTATAATGATTGTGTCATTTTCTTTAATATAATTTAGTACTTTTTTCATATAATCCTCCTAAGTGGCATTAGAATAGTATACCATATTTAAGGAGGATTTTCATTAGATAGGGATAAGAAAAAGGCGCAAGTTAAGACTTACGCTTTTATGTTAGTTTAGTTTTTAGTATATGTAATAGTTATTGAAAGTATATATAATTGAGTATTTGTAGGATTGACATTTTGAATCTCAAAAGTTGAGGTGCTTAGTCCGTCATATTGCACTGTTTTATTAGATACCTCGGCACCCGTTAAATTGTGTTCAACTTGGTTTAATTAATACATTCCCTTCATCAACAAAGATTGGTTCAATATCTGTCCCTCCATTAGAGTCAAATGTTACCTCACGTGTAATGATGGTTGGTAAGAGTTCATATCGGTGGTTTCCTATGTTCGTAAAATCATCTTTATCCAGAATATTCCAATCCCCTAAATCCCACTTTAGACTTGGT
>JAAYQV010000026.1 GCA_012519065.1 Phytoplasma sp. | reverse complement strand
TTATTCTTCTGGTTTTTATGGTTTTCATCCTTTTATTCTTCTTAACCACAATGAAACATTAGATTCTGTTTTCACTTTAGCTCACGAAGCAGGACATAGTGCTCACACTTTATTTTCAAATGAAAACCAACCAATGGCCATTGCTGATTATACAATTTTTGTAGCTGAAATTGCTTCTACGTTTAACGAGCA
This sequence comes from Phytoplasma sp., assembly GCA_012519065.1. Taxonomy (GTDB): domain Bacteria; phylum Bacillota_I; class Bacilli_A; order Acholeplasmatales; family Acholeplasmataceae; genus Alteracholeplasma. Next base: position 2,971 of record JAAYQV010000026.1, on the reverse strand, counting down.
TGTTCTTTTAGAACATATGTTGAAAAAAGCGGTTACTAAGGAAGAAAAAATCGTGTTACTAGAATCCGCAATAGATGGTATTATGGCAACATTTATTAGACAAACCTTGTTTGCTACTTATGAATTTGAAGCAAATAAATTAGTTGCTGAAGGAAAACCTATTAACGATCAAGTTTTATCAAAAATAATGATCGATTTATACGATCACTACTATGGAATTGATATTACCAAAGAAAACGGAAAAGAACTTGTTTGGGCTTATATCCCACACTTATTCCAAACACCTTTTTATGTTTACCAATATGCTACTTCATATAGTGCTTCTCTAAAAATTTATGAAGATGTTAAAAATAATGTTCCTCACGCTATGGATAAATACATAGGCTTATTAAAATCTGGTGGTTCTGATTATCCTGTCAATCAAGCAGCTGCTGCTGGTGTTGACCTAACTTCTAAAGAACCATTCTTAGCTGTAATTAATCATTTTTCTTATTTAATTAATTTACTTGAAGAAACATTAAAACAGTGATAAAATAAATTATAACGTTGATAAGAAATAGTATGCTGTTTAACTTTTTATAGAGACTTAAGGGTTGGTGAAACTTAAGATTAGTATCAGCAGAATGGGCCTTGGAGTTATTTAATTTCATATTAAGCGCTAGATTTATCTAGAACTAAGGTGGCACCGCGAAAAAATTCGTCCTTAGATTATACATTTTGTATGGTCTAGGGATTTTTTATTATTTATATTAGGAGGAATCATTATGAAAAAAAGATTAGTCTCTGGAATTAAACCAACCGGAGAAATTACTTTAGGAAACTATATTGGCGCTTTAAAACAATTTGTTGCGTTACAAGATAGTTTAGAAGATACAGAGTTTTTTATTTTTGTTGCAGATTTACATGCAATTACTACCCCTCAAGAAAAAGCTGTTTTAAGAAAGAAAACCAAAAGTGTCGCAGCTATTTATTTAGCTTGTGGACTTGATCCAAATAAGGTTAACTTATTTATTCAATCTGAGGTTTTAGAACACGCTTATTTAGGTTATGTAATGGAATCTACTGCTTATATTGGGGAAATGGAAAGAATGACTCAATATAAAGATAAAAGACAAGGACAAGTTGCTGGGATTAGAACTTCTTTACTTACTTATCCTGCTTTAATGGCAGCTGATATTTTAATGTATGATGCCACGGTTGTTCCAAGCGGTGAGGACCAAAAACAGCATCTTGAGTTAACAAGAAACCTTGCAGAAAGATTTAATCATATGTACGGTGATACATTTGTTGTTCCAGAAGGATTAATCCCTAAAACTGGCGCACGCATTAAATCTTTAACTGATCCTACTAAAAAAATGTCAAAAAGCGAAGATAATGAAAAAAGCTATATTTCTATTTTAGATGATTTAAATGTCATTAAAAATAAAATCAAAAGTGCTGTTACTGATTCAGACACTAAAGTTTGCTATGATGTTGAAAATAAACCTGGTATCAGTAACTTATTAACAATTTATGCATCTTTAAGTGATTTATCTATCAAAGAAACTGAACAACTTTTTAAAGATGCTTCTTATAAAGACTTTAAAGAAGCGGTTGCTACAATTGTCTTAGACACATTAAGACCTATTCAAGAAAAATATAACGCTTTAATTCATAGTAAGGAGTTAGATGATATATTAGACCAAGGCGCTCAAAAAGCTCGTTTAATCGCACAAAGAAAACTCCAAAAAGTGAATCATCGCCTTGGTTTAGGCAGAAAAAAATAAGGAGTTTGTAAAATGAAAATTGGTTTAGCATTAGGTGGCGGCGGCGCTAAGGGTAGTTATCAAATAGGGGTTTTTAAAGCCTTAGAAGAAACAGGCTTGCTTTCATATGTTAAAACTATTTCTGGAACTTCTATTGGCGCTTTAAATGCCTCTTTAGTTATGGGGAAAATGCCTTTAGAACAAATGAAAGAATTATGGTTTAGTATGACCAATAAAATTCTTTATACTAATGTTGAAAGATTTAAACATGATAAACTTGGGGTTTTTAATCAAGAGATTATGTATGAGATTTTAATTGAGAAACAAGATAAAAAACTTGTAAAAGAAAGTTCTATCGATGGTTTTGTGGTTTTAAGTCAGTTGAAAGATTTGACTTTGTTAAAGCAATTAAAACAAAAAGATGTTACACCAAGAGTTGTTTATTTAAATGATAAAAAAGATCCTTATAAGTATATTTTAGCAAGTACTTCTGTTCCCGTTCTTTTTGGCCCAACCAAAATAGGGGATAACTATTATGTGGATGGTGGTTTGGTTGATAATTTACCGGTTGATATTCTTTTAAAAAAAGGTTGTAATATTATTTTTACGGTTGGTTTAAGCCCTTCTTATGATTTAGATTCATATGGAAAAGATGCTTTAATTATTGATTTATCACCGCCTAAGAAATTAGGAAGAACGATTTTAACGATGTTAGATTTTAATCCTAAATATATTGATGATCGCATTGATTATGGCTATAGTTATACGATGGAAGTTTTAAACTTCTTAATCTCTGAAGGGGTTTTATCTAAGGAGTTTAGTTTTGATACGACAAAGAAAGGTGTTTACACCCTTTGAGGCATGAAAAAAGGAACGCTTTTAAATAGCGTTCCTATTTTTTTACTTCATATTCAATGACTGGATATTCATCCTCACCGTCTACTTGCATGTATTGACCTTCTTTTAAAGTGACTTTGATGTCATTTCCTTTATAAAATTTAACAAAGGATTTAAAGATGGTATGCCATCCAAAATAAATGGTTGGGAAAATAAGTGTTAGAATTATTTTAGGTGCTTTTTTAACTACAATGATTTCTAGTTCTTTATTTTCTCTATGAGCTTTGGGAGCAACTTTCATCCCTCCACCAAAATAAGGCGCATTCATCACGCTAATGAACCAGGCATTAGGTATGTTGTAATTAACACCATCAATCGTTATATCCACT
>JAAYQV010000148.1 GCA_012519065.1 Phytoplasma sp. | reverse complement strand
TAGTTTCCTTCTTTTAAAATTTCAACGATGGTCTCACATGCTGAGGTATATTCTGACCTTTGATAAAAGTAGTCACATTCAATATCCGTTGGATTGGTGTGATGATCAATGATGATAAGTTCTTTTGCTAGTTTGTATCTATCATCGCTGACTAAATGAGATACCGCAACATCCACAATAATAACAAGCGCAGATGCGTATGTTTCATCTGTTATATCATCCATTTTTGCTTTATAAGACATCTTGTTTAAGTCTCCTACAGCATAAACCTTCTTATTGGGATAAGTGGCTAAAATAGCCTCTTTTAATCCTATTTGAGAACCAATAGCATCCATATCTGGTCTACTATGTCTGTGAATAATGATGTTATCGTGTTTTTTTATATAGTTTAATACTTTTTCCATTAAAAAAATCCTCCTAAAGTGGCATTAGAATAGTATACCATATTTAAGGAGGATTTTCATTAGATAGGGATAAGAAAAAACCCAACTTCTTAAAGAAGTTAGGCTTATCTACTTATTTATATATTATGTTCAATCAAGCAAGATCCTACCCCTAGATTTCCAGCACTTCCTTTTGTATACATTATTTTAATGCTAGTAACATCTATATCTATTTCAAAAACTATATTTCCACTCTTACCGTTGCCTACAAAGGAATTAAATGTATAGATAAGTATATCATTTTGATCGAAAAATTCAACCTTTGCTGCGCCGGTTATTCCGTTATTTTTGTAAAAGATGGTTACTGATGCCGTTTTCTTTAGACTAAACTCTGGAGACTTTATCCAATCTCCTGTGCTATCAAATTTTAATCTAGGATTCCCTTCTTTGTAATCACTTCCTAATCCACTTTGTCCCCATCCTAAAGATGTTAATGATGTTTTCCCTTCAGAGAAGTCAGAGTTTAACACCTCTTTTACTATTTCTTCAGCGACTTCTTCAAACTTAGCATATAAAGTTAAATGACTTTCAATTGCTGCTTCTGTATATTCATTAGTTAGCTCTACATCTGTAAACCAACCAGCAAATAGAAGTTCGCCTTTGTCTTCTAATTCAGGTAATACTACTAATTCTCCTGCAAATAATCTTACCGTATTGGTTGTTGTTCCATCTTCAACTAAATCTAGATTATAAATATTAATACTTACTGTGTTTTCTTCTGTCGTTGGACTCATTGAACCAAATGCATTTCCAACATGGTCTTTAATTACTACATGAACTTTAAATTCATCTAGTTGTGTAACAGATTTAATTAAGTCCATTGCGCCATTACCAAAAGTAATGGTCCATGTGCCATCAGCAAACACTACTACTACATCTAATTCTTTAAATGCAGCTTGTTGCCCACCATATGGGTCTTGTTCTGATGCATACACAGTAAATTCATTGGTATTTAAACTATGATCTACTTCTAAACTATATAAGTTATCATCTTGTGCTTTGATAACTAATACTAATTTACCATCTATGATTTGTAAAGTTTTTTCTAATAATACAGGAGCTGTTTCATCAACTGTTTGGTCAATAAACCATACTTGTTCTTTGCCTGCTTCTGTGTATTCTACTTCGTCTAATGCTAATTCTGTAGGTAAAATCACCCATCCATCATTGGTTGTTTTTCCATCAATCCAAATATATGGTAATTCAAATAAATTACTTTCTAATTGTCCGATAACGGTTAATTTTGGAGTTGTTTCTACTCCTTTTCCTTGTGATACTTCAATACCACCAAATTCATGATCATTTAAAGTGATATTTTCAATAGTTACTTCTGAACCGTTAACATAAAGAGCCGCATCTCCGCCTTCAAAAACAAGATTTGTGATTGTTACTCCTGTTACTTTATAAGCTTGTAAAATGTATGCGC